>PXSB01000088.1:56067-60970 GCA_003023185.1 Halobacteriales archaeon QS_9_67_17
CGGAAGAAGCCGGTGATCCGGAGCGTCAGCAGGTCCTGCGGGATGGTGTGGACGATTCTGAGCGTGATCAGCCCGCCGACGACGAGGACGAACAGCCCGCAGAGATTCGCGAGCACGCCGACCGTCGACGTGCCGAGTCGGCGCGCGGTTCGTTCGAACGGCGTCCCGGCGACGGCTTCCGGGATGTCTAACTCCCGGAGCGCCCCCCTGACGTACCGACGGGTGACTGCGCCGGCGACGAGGGCCAACAGAAAGACGAGAATGCCGACGAACAGGTCGACGCGTTCGGTGAGCAGTCTGCGGAGCGCGGTGAGTAGCTCCGCGAGAGTTATCTGCACGAGCATCTCAGTACGCCTCCGGGTCGAGTTCTAAGATGAGCTCACCACCTTGGAACGCGCGGACGAGACTGTCCGACTCGGAGAGCACGATACAGACGGCGTTCGTCTCCCGCGTGATACCGGCCGCGGCCATGTGGCGCGCGCCCAGCCCCTTCGGGATGTCGGTCCCCTCGGCAGAGGGTTCGAGGTAGCGGTAGGCGCTCACGATCTTCCCCGAGTCGGAGACGACGAACGCGCCGTCCAGCCGCGAGAACTCCTTCAACATCACGTTCACGATGGGGTCGCCGACGTGGACGTGACTTTTCTCGAAGGGGTTGTACGAGAGGGGCCGAGACTGGTTCATCACCTTGCCAGCGTCGCCGACGACGAACAGCGCGCCCACCTGCTTCCCCTTCTGTCCCTTCTTCCCGAGTTCGATGGCCACCTCGAACACGTCGCGGATGACGTTCGGGTCGGCCCGCGACTCGGCGAACAGCTCGTAGACGCCCGACTCCGAGAACTCGCCGGCGTCGACCCGTGCGACGGTATCGATGCCGTCGTCAAACACGCGGGTGGCGCAGGCGACGACCTGTTCATCGTCGAGATAGCCGTCATCCAGCGCACCTTCCAGCCCAAACCGGATCCGCTCGCGAATGTCCGGGAAGTCGAGCGGCAGTTCAACGAACGAGTCGGCGTCGACGCTGTTCTCTCGGGCGATGACGATGACGGGCACCTCCACGTCCGCGAACGAGTCGTAGTAGCTTCTGCTCGGAGCGAAGAGACACACGGCGTCGACATCTTCGACGATTCCGCCGAGCAGGTCGCGGAGGTCAGCCATTACTCGTCTCTCGCGGTGACCCCGAAAAAGGGTTGTGGGCTGTCGGCCGCCCGTCGTGCGGTCGTCGGACGACATCCGAACGCCCTTACGCCAGCCACGCGAGGCTCGGCGTATGTACGAGGGCGTCCACGCACATCCCGACGGCGAAACCACCGTCGCACGGCACGCCCTGACGGCCGCCGACTACGGCTACGACGGGGTGGTCGTGCGCAACCACGGCGGGAGACAGGCCGACTACGACCCCGAGGTCGTCGCCGACGCCCACGAGGTCGATGTCGTCGCAGGGATCGAACTCCGGAGCGACGACCGGTCACAGCTCTCCGAGCTGGTGAAACGCTACCGCGAGGAGCGGACGCTCGTCTGTGTCCACGGCGGCGATAGCGAGGTCAACCGGTTCGCCTGCGAGCAGCCGCGCGTGGACGTGCTCGCTCACCCGATGCGTGCGGACGGCGACGTGAACCACGTCCTCGCACGGGCGGCGAAGCGGAACGGCGTCCGCCTCGAATTCGACTTCGAGCCGGTGCTTCGCGGTGACGGCGGCACGCGTGTCCGCGCCCTACGTGACCTCCGCAAACTCCGCGAAATCGTCAACTACTACGGGACGCCGTACGTCGTGAGCGGCAATCCGGCGTCGCATCTCGACCTCCGCGCGCCGCGTGAACTCGTCGCCGTCGGCGAGCAGGCCGGCTTCGACGCCGAGTGGATGCGCAACGGACTCCGCGAATGGGAGCGGCTCGCCGCGCGCAACCGCGAGCGCGTCTCCGAGTCGTTCATAGAGCCGGGGGTGCGACTGGAGGACGATGAAACGGACAGTTGAGGAGCACGCCGCACGGTTCGACGAGTACGCGAGCGACTACGACGACGGCCAAGACAGCGACGAGTACCGCGCCTGCGCCGGACTGGTGATCGAACACGCCCGGAGCGCGCTCGAACCGGGCGACACCCTGCTCGATCTCGGCTGCGGCACGGGGGCAATCGGACTCGCGCTCGCCGACGATGCCGACCGAGTCGTCGGCCGCGACGTGAGCGAGGGGATGATGGAACAGGCACGCGAGAAGGCCGCTGCCGACGGTATCGACAACGCCGAGTTCGACTACGGCGCGTTCCGCGACCCCGACTACGACGACGCGGTCGGCGTCGTCACCTCCAACTTCGCGATGCACCACCTTGCGGACGACGAGAAGCGCGAGGCCGTCGATACCATCGCCGCGCTCGGCCCGCGGACGTTCGTCCTCGGCGACGTGATGTTCTTCGACGACCCGGACCCGTCGGAGCCGTTCTACGACCCGTCGGTGGATGATCCCGCCACCGTCGGTGTGCTCGCGGATGCGCTGACGGACGCCGGCTTCGCACTCACCGCCGTCGAGCGCGTCGCCGATCAGGTCGGCGTCCTCGTCGCAAGCCGCGCGGACTAAGCGACGCGCGTCTCTCCCGGTCGGTGTGTCATCCGGCCGCACGCTGGCGGTCTTGACACACGTCGAATCCCGTCGCGATTCCGTCACGCTAATATCAGACGAATTGAAACTCGGGAGTATGAGCCACGTTTGCCCGAACTGCCACCGCGCCTTCGAGACGGAGCTTCGACTTGAGCTTCACCGTGACACCTGCGGCGCGGACGACCTCGTCTGTGGAGCGTGTGGAGAACAGTTCTCCGAGTCGGTCGCGACCCGCGACGGCTGGCACTACGCCTGTCCGAACGACGACTGCGATGCGGCCGGCATCGGCGAGGAACTGTACGAGGCGATAACTGCGACACAGCCGTCAGGGGCGGCTTCGACCCGATGGCCCGTTGCCGGGAGATTCGCCACGTCCCACGTCCACCGGTACGGCGCACAGTCCTGCACTTCGAACGGGAGCCAGATGCCGCCGACGGTCTGCACGCGTCCCTCGGTGCCGGCCTCGACGTAGCGCGTCGACGAATCGACCCCGCGCACCGACGGTCCCCACTCCGGCCACGTCTCTGTGTCGCGAAACGTCTCCCACACCCGGTCGCGAGGCGCGGCAACGCGCTCGCGCACCTCGATACGTCGGCCGTCGGGCGTGGACGCGATACGGGTCACGTGTCGATGCAGGGCCGTAGCGCGCAAAACGGTAGCGCCATTCCGGTCGTGTTCAGATATGCGGGTCGTCGCTCGGCTACGCAACTGTGGTGGGTGGGACTGAAAGGGGCCGGTCGCTCGACGAAGACGGGCGACGTAAGGACCGCAGGAGTGAGCAAAGCGAACGACGAGGACCGCAGCGAGCCCATCGAGTCGAGCGACCGGGGGCTTTCTACACCTTGTTGTTCTCATAGTCACCGGAGTCATCCTTGCCCGAACATTGCCGCCGTACGTTTTTGATACGCCGGCCCAAGCGTCCGATGTGATAGACGTTCGCAACCTCCGGAAGGAGTACGGCGACTTCGCGGCCGTCGAGGGGTCGACGTTCGCCGTCGAACCGGGTGAGGTGTTCGGCGTCGTCGGACCAAACGGCGCGGGCAAGACGACGACATTGAAGGCGCTCGCCGGCCTGCTGGAACCGACGAGCGGCGGCGTCGAGGTGGCCGGTCGCGCTCCCGACGACGCCGACGCACGGGGTCGGCTCGGCTTCCTTCCCGAAGAGTCGCCGCTGTACGAGGAGATGACCGCCCGGTCGTATCTCCACTTCTTTGCCGACCTGTACGACGTGCCGGACGCGACCGCGACCGAGCGCATCGAGTCCACGCTCGACCGGCTGGAACTCGACCACCGCGACCGACCGCTCGGCGATGTCTCGAAGGGGATGAAACGGAAGGTGGCCATCGCGCGCTCGCTGGTTAACGACCCGGACGTGCTCGTCTACGACGAACCCGCCTCGGGGCTCGACCCGCTGACGACGAACTACGTCGTCGAGTTCACCCGCGAGCTGGCCGACGAGGGGAAGACCGTCGTGTTCTCGGCGCACAACCTCTATCACGTCGAGTCGGTCTGCGACCGGGTCGCCATCATGAACGAGGGAGCCATCGTCGCACAGGGCACTCCCGAGCGGCTCCGCGAGGAGTACGGCCACACCGAGTACCGGGTGTTCACCAGCGTCCCAGTCGACGGGAGCGAGGAGACGGAGCGGGGCCACCGCACCGTCGTCGACTCGATGGCGGCCGTCGACGACGTGCGCGACTCGGCGGCGGCGGCCGGCGGCGAGGTGCGCGACATCCGGACCGTGGAACCGAGCCTCGAACGCGTGTTCCTCGACATCGCCGAGGAGACCGAGCGGGCGACGTGACGCCGCGCAAACTGCTCCGGGTCGCCCGCTGGGAGGCGACGAAGGGCGTGGCGAGCGTCGACCGCCGAACAGCGGCCGCGCTCGCCGCCATCGTCCTCGTCACGCTCGCGGCGGTACCGGCCCTCGCCGCGACGGGTCTCGCGCTCGACGACGGCATCTACCGCGTCGGCATCGCGCCGGACCACCCGCTCCACGGCCCCGTCGCAAACGACTCCTCCTTTGCCGTCCGCGACCCCTCGCGCGAGGCGTTCGAGAACGGCGAAATAGAGATACTGATTGACGGCAACCGCGCCCGGTATCGGGACACCGAGAAGGGCCGCGCGGCGGTCGCGGAGCTCGGCCGCGCCGTCGAACGGTACAACGACCGCCGGATGGCGAGCGAATCGAACCGGACGGCCGCGTATCCAGCGGCGGTCACCCTTCGGTTCGTCGAGCGCGGTTCGGCGGTCACCGACGCTGGCGACGGCGGTACGGGGACAGACGGCGACGGAAACAACGGTGGAGGCGG
>PXSB01000089.1:0-1588 GCA_003023185.1 Halobacteriales archaeon QS_9_67_17
GAACTCGCCGAGCGAGCGTATGGGGTCGAACACGAGGTGCAGGAGGGACAGGCCTCGCGGGCCGACACGTTCTGCTCCGCGATGGGCGGTGCCGTCCGCGTCGAAGGTGAGGACTGTACTCGAATCGACGACCCGCCGGAGCTCCCGTTCGTCGTCGGCTACGACGGACGGGCGGGCAACACGGGCAAGCTCGTCGCCGGGGTCCGTGAGCGGCGCGAGCAGTACGGCTTCGCGGCGGAGACGGTCGGGGCAATCGGTGATCTGGTCCGGCAGGGCCGACGGGCGCTCCGCGACGGCGACGTGGCACAGCTCGGCGAGCTGATGGACTTCAACCACGGGTTGCTGTCGGCGCTCGGGGTCTCCTCGCGCTCACTGGAGACGATGGTGTGGGCCGCACGCGACGCGGGCGCGACGGGCGCGAAACTCACGGGGGCGGGTGGCGGCGGCTGTATCGTCGCCCTCGACGAGACGACGAGCACGCGACTCGCACTCGAATACACGCCAGGCTGTGAGGCGGCGTTTCGCGCCGAACTCGACACGGAGGGCGTCCGCCGTGAGTAGGGTCGTCCTCAAGCTCGGTGGGAGCGTCGTCACCGAGAAGGACCAGCCGGAGACGGTCGCGACCGAGCGACTCGCGGCGCTCGCAGATGATATTGCCGCCTTCGACGGGTCGCTCGTCGTCGTCCACGGCGGCGGGAGCTTCGGCCACCATCACGCGAGCGAACACGGCGTCTCGCGCACGAGGGGTGCGGCCGACCCCGCCGCGCCGCGGGCCATCACCGGCGCGATGCGGGAACTCAACGACGCAGTCGTGGACGCACTCGCGGACGCTGGCGTCCCCGCAGTCCCGGTGCATCCGTTCTCGGTCGCCGTCCGCGACGAGGACGGATCGCTGACGCTCCCGACGGCTGCCGTCGCCGGGATGCTCGACGAGGGGTTCGTCCCCGTGCTGCACGGCGATGTCGTCGCGCACGCCGGCGAGGGCGTCACCATCCTCTCGGGCGACGAACTCGTCGTCGCGCTCGCGGAGTCGCTGGCCGCCGACCGGGTAGGCCTCTGCTCGGCGGTTCCGGGCGTTCTCGACGCCGACGGTGAGGTGGTGTCGACCGTCGAGTCGTTCGACGCGGTGGCAGATACACTCGGCGGGAGCGATGCGACGGACGTGACCGGCGGGATGGCGACGAAGGTGCGAGAACTGCTCGGGCTGTCCGCGCCGGCACACGTGTTCGACGCCGACAGCGTGGCCGCGTTCCTCGCTGGCGACTCGCCGGGAACGCGAATTGACTGAATGATCCGCGAGCGACCTCTGCGTACTCGCCCGGTACTGTTCAGCTAAGAGTGACTCCGGAGACGAAGGGGGCAACGAGGTGTAGAAAGCCCCCGGGCGCTCGACTCGCGCGCCTCGTTGCGGTCCTCCCGCTCGCGTTGCTCGCGGTGCGGTCCTTACGTCGGCGTGCTTCGTCGACCGACCGGCCCCTTTCAGTCCCACCCACCGCGGTTGTCAGTCGAACGGCGACCCCCTTATCTGAACACTGCCCCTCCCCCGACCCACGATGTTTTTACGTCTGGGAGCGGAAACTTTAGATAA
>PXSB01000089.1:1819-26375 GCA_003023185.1 Halobacteriales archaeon QS_9_67_17
GCCATCGCCAAGCTGGCCCACCGGTACGACGCACCCATCGTCGCCACGCCGTACACCATCGAACTTGTCAAACAGCAGATCGAGGGCGAACAGAAGTTCGGCGTCGAGAACGACCTCGTGAAGATGGACGCTGGCGCGCAGATGCAGATCGGCGACTCCGGCAACGTCCAGCTGGAGTTCGTCAACGTAACCCACTCGATCATCGACGCGATCAATCCGGTCGTCCACACGCCGGAGGGTGCCATCGTCTACGGGCTCGACAAGCGGATGGACCACTCGCCGGTCATCGGCGACCCCATCGATATGAAGCGGTTCCGCGAGATCGGCCGCGAGGGCAACGGCGTGCTCGCGTACATGGAAGACTGTACGAACGCCGGTCGCAAGGGGCGCACCCCATCCGAGTCGGTCGCCCGTCGCCACCTAAAGGACGTGCTCACTTCCGTCGAGGATTACGACGGCGGCATCGTCGCCACCACCTTCTCCAGTCACATCGCCCGCGTCTCCTCGCTCGTCGAGTTCGCGCGCGACATTGGCCGCCAGCCCGTGCTGCTCGGGCGGTCGATGGAGAAGTACTCCGGCACGGCCGAGCGGCTCGGCTTCGTCGACTTCCCCGGCGACGTGGGGATGTACGGCCACCGCAAGTCCGTCGACCGAACGTTCAAGCGGATCATGAACGAGGGGAAGGAGAACTATCTCCCCATCGTCACCGGCCATCAGGGCGAGCCGCGCGCCATGCTCACTCGGATGGGTCGCGGCGAGACGCCGTACGAGCTCTCCGAAGGTGACAAGGTCATCTTCTCGGCGCGGGTCATTCCGGAGCCGACGAACGAGGGCCAGCGCTACCAGTCCGAGAAGCTGCTCGGCATGCAGGGCGCTCGCATCTACGACGATATCCACGTCTCCGGCCACCTCCGCGAGGAGGGCCACTACGAGATGCTGGACGCCCTCGAACCGGAACACGTCATCCCGGCCCACCAGGACATGAAAGGGTTCGCGCCCTACGTTGATCTCGCCTCGGAGAAGGGGTACCAGCTCGGGCGTGACCTCCACGTCACCCGCAACGGCAACATCATCAATCTGGTCGAATGAGCACCGAAGAGCGCGTAGGAGGTGAACGCTGCCATCCGCGAACAGCTCCCGATCCAGCGACCGGAGCGGCTGTACGAAGCCTCCCGGTATCTGCTCGACGCGGGCGGCAAGCGGCTCCGCCCGACTATCCTGCTGCTCGTCGCGGAGGCGCTCACCGACACGGAGCCGCACGCGGAACCCTATCGCTCGTTTCCCGACGTGGCCGAGAACCACGTCGATATCATGAGTGCCGCCGTCTCCATCGAGGTGATCCAGTCGTTTACCCTGATTCACGACGACATCATGGACGACGACGACCTCCGGCGCGGTGTGCCGGCCGTCCACCGCGAGTACGACGTGGAGACGGCCATCCTCGCCGGCGACACGCTCTACTCGAAGGCGTTCGAGTGTATGCTCGCCACCGACGCGCCGCCGAGCCGCGCGGTTCGCGCGCTCGAAGAGCTCGCCACCACCTGCACCGAGATCTGCGAGGGCCAAGCGTTCGACGTGAACTTCGAAGGGCGGCTCGACGTGACGACCGACGAGTATCTGGAGATGGTGGAGCTGAAGACGGCCGTCCTCTACGCGGCGGCCGCAGCGATTCCCGCCATCCTGCTCGGCGGGAGCGACGACACCGTCGACGCGCTCCACGGCTACGGCGTCGACATCGGGCAGGCCTTCCAGATACAGGACGACGTGCTCGACCTGACGACACCGTCGGAGAAGCTCGGCAAACAGCGCGGCTCCGACCTCGTGGAGGGGAAGGAGACGGTCATCACCCTCCACGCCCGCGACAACGGCGTCGACGTGGACGACCTCGTCGGCACGGACGACCCGGAAGCCGTCGACGAGTCGACCATCGACGAGGCCGTGACCAAACTGGAGGCGGCCGGCTCTATCGACTACGCCCGCGAGTTGGCGTCGGACCTCGTCGCCTCCGGCAAAGGCCGGCTCGAACGGCTCCCCAACAACGAGTCGCGGGCGCTGTTGGAAGACATCGCCGACTTCCTGATCGAACGGGAGTACTAACCCCACTTTTTCTCGGGGGTCTCGCGCCGCTCGACCCCCGACAAAAACTTGGAGAAAAATACCGCCTGCCACAGTACCCCTTGCAATCGGGCCACGTTAGCCGCGTGCTCCCCGACTTCGGACTTCATCCTTCGATACCGCGAACCCGACGCTTTTTCGCCTCTCGCCCGCCGAGGTGACGATAATGGACGATGACCTCCGCGAGCGCGTCGAGCGTGCGGCCGAGCGGGCCGCGCTGTTCAACGCGCTCAAACACGGCAGCGATGCGCAGGTCGGGGCGATAATGGGGCCACTGATGGGCGACAACCCGGAGTTCCGCCCCCACGGCGACGAGATACCCGGCGTCGTCGGACCGGTGATCGAGCGCGTGAACGGACTCACCCCCGAGGAACAGCGCGAGCGACTGGCGGAACTCGACCCCGAGGCAGTCGCGGAACTGGAGGCCGACGACGAGGGGGACGACCACGACCTGCCCGACCTGCCGAACGCCGACGCGTACGACGAGATACGGATGCGGGCCGCGCCGAACCCGAACGGCCCGTGGCACATCGGCCACGCGCGGATGCCGGCGGTCATCGGCACGTACGCCGAGCGGTACGATGGCTCCTTCATTGTCCGGTTCGACGACACGGACCCCGAGACGAAGCGACCCGACTTGGACGCGTACGACGCCATCCTCGACGACATCGACTATCTCGGCTTCGAGCCGGCGGACGTGATCCGGGCCAGTGACCGCGTGGAGACGTACTACGAGTACGCCCGCGAGCTCATCGAGCTGGAGGGGGCGTACACCTGCACCTGTCCGGGCGAGGAGTTCTCCGAACTGAAGAACGCCGGCGAGGCGTGCCCGCACCGCGACAAGGACCCCGAGACGGTGTTCGCGGAGTTCGAGGCGATGGTCGACGGCGAGCACGAGGCCGGCGACATCGTGCTCCGGGTGCGGACCGACATCGAGCACAAGAACCCCGCGCTGCGCGACTTCGTCGCGTTCCGGATGGTCGACACCCCGCACCCACGCGAGGAAGCCGCCGACTACCGCTGCTGGCCGATGCTCGACTTCCAGTCCGGCATCGACGATCAGCTGACCGGCGTGACTCACATCATCCGGGGGATCGACCTGCAGGACTCCGCGAAGAAACAGCGGTTCGTCTACGACTACTTCGGCTGGGAGTACCCCGAGGTGATCCACTGGGGCCACGTGCAGGTGGACGCATACGACGTCGGGCTGTCCACCTCGACGCTGAAGGAGCGCATTGCGGCCGGCGAGTACGACGGCTGGGACGACCCGCGCGTCCCGACGCTCAAGTCGCTCCGTCGGCGCGGCGTCCGCGGCGAGGCCATCGTGAACGCGATGGTCGAACTCGGCACCTCCACGTCGGACGTTGACCTCCCGATGTCGAACATCTACGCGCACAACCGCGAACTCGTCGACGACGAGACCGACCGCGCCTTCGCCGTCCGCGAGGGCGTCCGCTTCGACATCGCCGGCGGGCCGGACACCGCACACCCACCGCTCCACCCCGAACACCCGGACCGCGGCGAGCGGACGATACCCGTCGGCGACGCGGTGTTCCTCGAACCCGAGGACGTGCCCGACCCCGGCGAGCGCGTCTGGCTGAAGGGGTACGGCCCGTTCGGCCGGGAGGGCGACACGCTCGTCTACACGGACGAGTCGATAGAAGTCGTCCGCGAGCGAGGCGTGCCCGTCGTCCACTGGGCGCCGGTCGAGGAGAGCGTCTCCGTCCGCTTGCGGACGATGGACGGCGACGTGGCCTGCTTCGCGGAGCCGGGCGTCCGCGAGTACGACCCGGACAGTCTGCTCCAGTTCGAGCGCGTCGGCTTCGCGCGCGTCGACGGCCACGGCGACCGCGAAACGACCTGCTACTTCACGCACGGCTGAGATGAAACACCTGCCGAAACACCTCAGACAGCGCTGGCGGTATCTGGCCGTCGCGCTCGAATCGTGGCCCGAGACCGACCTGACACGGCGGGCGTTCCAGCGGGAACTGTGGACCGCGGCCCGGGATCTCGTCGGTGACACGGGGAGTGCGGATGCCGACCTCACCGTGTACGGCTTCGCCTTCGAGGACGGCACCGGCCACGCGGTCGTCCGAGTGCGCCGCAACGAGGTGCAGCGTGGCCGGGCGGTGCTCGCGTGCGTCGACAGCGTCGACGGCCACCCGGTGGGGGTGCGCGTGACCGGCGTTTCGGGGACCGTGCGGGCCTGTGAAGAAAAGTATATACGCGGGCCGGAGATACCGACAGAGGAGAGATACGTCGCCCTCGCAGGTTCCGAGCGGCGTGCCGTCGTGCGGTCCGAACGCGTCGACGCACGCGTCGGCGACGGCCACCTCGGGGCGACCGACCTCGACTGCGAGTAGACTATGCAGGGACAATCCCAACAGCAGGCGTACGACCGGGGGATCACTATCTTCTCCCCGGACGGGCGTCTCTATCAGGTCGAGTACGCGCGAGAGGCCGTCAAGCGCGGCTCCGCGAGTATCGGTGTACGAACGGCAGACGGCGTCGTCCTCGTCGTGGACAAGCGGTCGCGCTCCCCGCTGATGGAGGCCTCGTCGGTCGAAAAACTCCACAAGGCCGACGACCACGCCGGCATCGCGAGCGCCGGCCACGTCGCCGACGCTCGCCAACTCATCGACTTCGCCCGTCGACAGGCGCAGGTGAACCGCCTCCGCTACGGCGAACCGGTCGGCGTCGAGGCGCTGACGAAGGAGATCACCGACCACATCCAGCAGTACACGCAGGTCGGCGGCGCGCGGCCCTTCGGCGTCGCGCTCATCGTCGCCGGCATCGAGGACGGCGAGCCGCGACTGTTCGAGACGGACCCCTCGGGCACGCCCTACGAGTGGCAGGCGCTCGCCGTCGGTGCCGACCGCGGCGAAATCGACGACTATCTCGAAGCCAACTACGACCCCGAGGCGACACTCAACGAGGGCGTCGAACTCGCGCTGTCGGCGCTGGCGTCCGTCAACGACGGCGAACTTGACCCCGAAGGCGTCGGCGTCGCGACCGTCGACGTGGAGACGGAGTCGTACACCGGCCTCTCCGACGAGGAGATCGCCGGCCATCTCGCGGAACACGACATCCTCGCCGACGACGAGGAGTAACGCGGCCCTCGATTTTCCGCACGGTCGCCGTCACGACTTGTCGGCGATGATCTGCTCTGCGACCAGCGTCATGTAATCGACGTAGGGGCCTCGATCCGACTCGCCGGTCGCTTCGAGCGCCTCGCGGTGGAGGTCGGCCCAGACGGTTGCGAGCATGAACGCCGCGTGGACCCGGTAGAACCGCTCGTTTTCGACGGATCGCCCAGTCACTTCTTCGTAGCGAGCGACCAGTTCCCGACGGCTCGGACTGCCGGCCTTCGTCGCAAAGGGCGTGAGGCCCCGTTCGTTCAACATTTGCACCCGCTCCATCGCCTCGGTGTCGGGGTATCGCGCTTCGATGCCGTCGAGCGAGAGCCGCGGGTCGTCGGCATCGCGCCAGCGTAACAGGAGATAGCCGAGTTCGGTCAACGGGTCGCCGAGCATTGCCGTCTCCCAGTCGAGCACGCCCGACACCGCCGGCTGTTCCGTGCCGGTGAAGAGTACGTTCCCCGGTCGGAAGTCGCCGTGGACGAGCGTCAAGTCTGTGGTCGTCGGGACGTTTGCACGGAGCCACTCCGCGACGGAGCGAAGCCGCGGCCGCTCGCAGTCTGTCGCGTCCACCACTGCGTCGAGTCGGGCGGTCGCACGCGCAATCTGCTCGCGCGGTGACAGTCGCTCGCAGAGGTCGCCGAACGGGTCGGTGTCGACCCTGTGTATCTCGGCGAGCGTGTCTATCAGTTCCGCACCGATACGTCTGCGGGCCGCAGGCGTCTGGAACCGCTCGGGCAGTAGGGTTCCAGACGGCACCACTTCGCCGTCGAGAAACGTCGTGACGAGAAACGGCGCGTCGGCAATCGACTCGTCCGCGCAGAACGACACCGGGTGAGGGGCCGCGACCGAGGTCGATTCGAGCGCCTTTATTACGCCGTATTCGCGTTCGGGCGAGATGAACAGGTCGGTGTCTCGGAGCTTGTTCGGCCGACGCACCACGTACGCGTCGGCGGTCGACGCGGTCGAGATCTTGACGATTAGGTTGAGACCGTCCGCGAGCCGTTCCGTCTCGGTCACCCTATCCGCCAGCGCGTCTTCGAGATACGACACGATGGCAGGGGTCACGTCCGGGGCGGTCTCGGACATATCCGGACGATTACACCGCCGGATAAAAATCTGCACGACCCGGTCGACCCGTTCGGTCAGTGTTGCCGTGCTTCGCCTCTTATCGCTCGACCATCGAGGGCAACTTTTAGGCACCGACCCTCGTAGCGGAAGGTATGATTTCACTGGACGAGGCCGTGACCGCTCGACTGGAGTCGCACGGCGAGCGGTTCGAGGTGCTCGTGGACCCGGACGCCGCACTCGCCATCTCGCGCGGCGAGTTCGAGGACGACCTCGAAGACGTGATCGCCGCAGAGGACGTGTTCGAGGACGCTGCGTCGGGCGACCGCCCGCCCGAGAACGCGCTCGAAGAGGTGTTCGACACCACCGACCCGCTGGAGATCATTCCGGCGGTGATCGAGCGCGGCGAGATACAGATCACCGCCGACCAGCGCCGCGAGATGCAGGAGCGCAAGCGCAAACGGCTGATCAACATCATCGCGCGCAACGCCATCAACCCACAGCAGAACGACACACCCCACCCGCCGGAGCGCATCGAGCGTGCGCTGGAGGAGGCCGGCTTCACCATCGACCCGATGGAGCCGGTCGAGCCACAGGTCGACGAGGCGCTCGACGCGCTCCGGCCCGTCATCCCCATCCGATTCGAGGAGATGACGGTCGCCGTCCAGCTGCCGGCCGACTACGCCGGCTCCGGGCAGGCGAAGGTGCGAGAGTTCGGCGAGCTGGAGCGAGAGGAGTGGCAGTCCGACGGCTCGTGGGTCGGCGTGGTGACGTTCCCGGCGGGGATGCAGGACGACTTCTACGACCTCGCCAACGAGGTCTCCTCCGGCGAGGCCGAGACGCGAGTGATCAAGGAGAAGGACGAACTGGATACGCGGTAGCCACGTGTTAGGCTCCCGAGTTTAAATACAGGCAGCACGGAGCCCAACGTACGGCGAACATGATTGTTCGCAGGACCGAACAATGACGCCTCCGGGACTGTCCCTCCTTCCGCTGGTGGTGATTCCTGTGGTGCTCCTCGTGATGTTACTCTCGCTCGTCGCCGTCGGGGAGGCTCGCCCGGTTCCAGCCCCTGCCGGCGCGATAACGACCGCGTGGCTGCTCGATAGCTCGGTCGTTGAGGCACTGCTGGTCAGTGTGGCCGTCAGTGCAGCGTACCCTGCGGCCGACCGTCGGCTGTCCCGCCGGGCGCGGCTCGCCTCGGTCGCACTGTTCGGCGGGGCAGCAGTCGGTATCGGACTACGGTTCGAGAACACCGTCGCCGGCGTGCTCTCGATTACGCTGCCGGTGTGCGTGTTCGCGGCACTACTGAGCGGCTACCTGTCGCGACGGTGGCCCGCGTACGGGGCAGAATCGTCTGCAGGGGCCTGAGCCGCTACCCGCGCCCGAAGCCGCCGGTGACGCCCGCCGACACCGAGAGCGTCGAGCGGACACGGACGAGGTCGACACGCGGTGGCTCAGTCGTCGCCCGCCGCAGGCACGCCAGCCGCGTCGCCGCTCCGACCGAGCGTCTGATACTGTCGGTGACACCACGAGACGAATCGGTCTGCGTCGCCGTCGGCGGTCGCGACGAGCCGGCCTTGGCCGTCGTGCGCGCCGAGCAGCGCCCACTCGTCGCTCACGACTAGCGCCGCGTCGGGACGGGTCGGCACCGTCGTGAGCGACAGCGCCGGCGTCTCGCCCGCCCGGGCCGCGAGCGCGTCGTCGACGACTGGCTCGGCGACGACCAGATCGACCGTCGCGCCGGCGTCGAGCACGCCTTCGAGCGCTCGACGGAGCACCGAACACCGCGTGACAAGCACGGCCTTGAGTGCGGTCGGTTCGCGGTCCGCGAGCGCGGTGAGCCGGTCGACGTACCGGTCGACGGGCGCGTACGGGTGTTCGCCGTCGGCGACAGTGAGCGTCGCGCCCGCGAGCGTCGCCGCGTCGGGTGGTGCCGTTCCGTCCAGTCGGCCCAACAGCGGGCCGAACCGGTCGACGCTCGCCAGCCGCGTCGTGCAGTCGGCGAGGACGCGCTGGACGCGCGTGCCGGTGTCGGTGAGCCGGTAGCGACCGTCCGCCTTCTCGACCCACCCGCGCTCGGTCAGCGCCGTGAGATGCCGGTGGACGCTGGTGCGCGAGCAGTCGACTGCGGTCACGGTTTCGGCGGGCGTCGCCGGCGAGCAGCTCGTGGCCGTCTGACTCGGCGACTTCGGGGAGGGCTTGTCCGTGCAGGGACATACTCGTCTGCTACTGTTACGCGAGGTGAAAAATCCCGGTGGAATCCCAGCCGAAGTGACAGAGGGGAGTGTGTTGCGGGAGGTAATTACACCACGGTGACCGCGCTACCGCCTACCGATGGCATCTACCGATCAGTCCCCGCTGGTCGTCGCCGTTATCGCGGGTGTCCTCGTCGGGGCCGCCGTCGCCCCGGTCGCGTACGGATACACCGCCGACGCGAGCGACGACACCGGAACGGTTGCGGTGGTCGAGTTGACCAACCCAATCGCCGGGACGACCGCACAGCCAGTGGTGCGTGAACTGCGCGCCGTCCGCAACAACGAGAGCATCGACGCGGTCGTGCTCCGCATCGACAGCCCCGGTGGCGGTGCCGGCGCGAGCGAGGCGCTGTATCTCGCCGTGAAGCGCACTGCCGCGGCGAAACCGACCGTCGTCTCGGTCGGCGGCGTCGCGGCGTCGGGCGGCTACTACGCTGCGGCCCCGGCCGACAGCATCTTCGTGACGCCAGCCTCCATCGTCGGAAGCGTCGGCGTCCGGGCGTCGCTGCCGGACGGGAGTACGCTCCCGCGTGGCGTCACCACCGGTCCAGACAAGGCATCGGGCGGCACCGCCGAGGAGACGCTCGCCCGCGTCGAGACGCTCCGACAGGCGTTCCTCGGCAGCGTCATGAGCGAGCGCGGCGACGAACTGTCGCTCTCGCGTGAAGAAGTCGGGCAGGCGAAGGTGTACAGCGGCAAGCGCGCCGTGAACAACGGTCTCGCCGACGAGATCGGCGGCATCGACGCCGCTATCGCCCGGGCCGCGAGCGAGGCCGGCGTCGACAGCTACGACGTGGTCTACCGCGGTCCCGATGTCAGCCGTGGCTTCTTCCTGTTCGGTTCCGAGGAGGGAAGCGTCGACCGCGTCCGTTATCTGATGTTGTACGGCGAAGTCGACGCCGCCGAGGCCACGAACGAAACCGAGACGGCGCGTGCGGTCGCTCCCGCACAGGAGGTGCACCCATGAGCGCCGCCCGAAGCATCGCCGTCGCGCTCGTCGCCGCCGTGGTTGTCGTCGGCTCCGCCGCCGGTGCCGGGCTGCTCGGGGTCGGCCAACAGTCGACGCCGGAACAGTCGGTCGAGGCGTCGGCGTACAGCCCCGACGAGCGGGTCGTCATCGCGGACGAAGAGACCGGGCAGATCGAGGTCGGCGGCGACGAGTCGAAGGTCGTGCTCATCGACACCGTCCACGGCAACGACATCGGCGAGGACAAGCTCTCGGCGATGGTGTCGGCGCTCTCGGCGGCCGGCCACGAGGTGCGGTTCACCGACCGCGACGCCCGCCGCGGGTCTGAGTTCAACGCGACGCTCCGACAGGCCGACGTGTTCGTCGTCATCTCGCCGGAGCGGCCGTTCACGCAGGCCCAGCTGAACGGCGTCGACGCGTTCACCGACGCCGGCGGCCGGCTACTGCTCGCCGACGACCCACAGACGCCGTCGTTCTCGTTCTTCGGATTCCCGGGAGACCGCGGGTCGAGCGCGCCGGGGATGGCGGCGCTTGCCTCGCAGTCCGGCATTAGCTTCCAAGACGGCTACGTCTACAACACCGGTACGTACGACAGCAACTACCGGAGCGTCTACGCGACGCCCGGTGGCGGCTTCGCGAGCGATGTGGAGCAGACTACGTTCCGGAACACCCGCGCGGTGACCGTCCGCGACGGCACGCGACTGCTGGTCACCGGCGAGGGAGCCGAACTATCGACGACGCGTGACTCCGGCCAGTACGCGGTCGCCGTCCGGTCGGGTAACGTGGTCGCGGTCGGCTCGACCAGCGTGTTCGCCACCGACGGGTATCAGAACGAAGCCAACGAGGAGTTCACGAGCGCGCTGTTGACGTTCCTCGTCACGGGGGACAAACGGCCGTCGAACGCCCCGGCGCCGTCGGAGGACGGCAGAGAACGAACCGGCGGGGAGCGGCCGCCGCGCGCCTGACCCTCCCCGCTATCCTCGTCTGAAGCCGAGCATGAAGCCGCCGGTGAAGCCGGCAGAGACAGACAGCGTCGAGAGGATCGTCTGGAGCCACGAGGGCGGCGCGCCGCCGGCCGCGTCCTGACTCGCCTGCACGAAGCCGGCCGTCAGCTGCTCCCAGTCGACGGTGAGGATACCCCGCGATTCGAGGAACTTGAACAGCGCGAGTTCGAGACCGACGAGAACCGCGATGAGCTTCGCGACCTTCTTGGCGGCGAAGCCGATGATGCCGCCGATTGCGGCCCCGGACCCGAATTCGAGCCCGAGTTGCTGGAGGTTGATGTCGATGGCCATACCGAAAGACGTGCAGTGCGCCGGTATCACTCTTGTGGCATCGAATTCGCTGGCGCGTCACGACGCGACGCCCGACTCCGCTATCGCGTTCCGCGGACGATGTCGGGAAGCTTCCGAAGGTCGCTGATCTCGTAGGTCGCCTTTGGGCCACGGGCGTCCGGGCCGAAGGCGACGGCGTCGAGACCGGCGTCGACCGCGCCGGCCACGTCGTGCTCGTAGCGGTCGCCGATCATCACCGCGTCGGCCGGGTCACCGCCCCACGCGTCGAGCGCGGTTTCGTACATCCGTGGGTCGGGCTTCGTGTAGCCGACGGCCTCGCTCGTGGTCACCGCGTCGAAGCAGTCGGCGACGCCGAACTGGTCTAACAGCCCGTGAGCGCGGTCGGTGTCGATGTCGCTGACGACGCCGACGTGCGTGTCCTCGCTCGCGACGGCGCGGATGGCTTCGACCGCGCCGTCGACCCGACGCGCGGTTTCCTCGCTCGCTGTCTCGAACGTCTCGCGCCACGCCGACTCGGGCGGGGGCGACCCGTCGAACAGTTCCCGCGTCGCAACGCGGTAGCCCTCGCGGGCGGTGCGGTACTCGGTCCCCTCGCGGCCCTTGAAATAGTCGCCGAGCGCGGACTTCCAGCGGTCGAGCGCGTCGTTCGGGAGGTCGTGCTCGGCGGCGAGCCGGTCGATGAACAGCGCGTACCCCTCGCGGATGCTCTTCAGCTCGACCAGCACCCCGCCCAGATCGAAGAAGACGGCGTCGTAGCTCATCGGTGTCGGCTCACCCCATCCTCGACCCCGATATCGATCCGTCTCTGTTCGCGGAGCCGTGCGAGCGCGCTCATCGCCTCGGTGAACAGATACCGCGACGGGCGGTCGCCGGCGAGTGCGTCTGCCACCGCCGGGACAGTTTCGTGACCGTCTGCGACGAGCGACGCCACCGCGTCGAGTCGCCGGTCGAGGCTCTCGCGGTCGCGCTCGACGAGGTCGTGGAACCGCTCGTGCACCGCGCCGTGGCCCGGATACACGCGGTCCGCGTCCCGCGTCGCGAGCCGGTCCAGCCCGTCGAAGTAGGCGACGAACGCCTCGCGGTGACCGTCGTCCATCCCGTCGTGGAGCACGACGGCGCGGAATGGCTCCATGACCGTATCCCCGGAGAACAGGAGCCGCTCGTCGCCGTCGACGAAGTACGCGAGATGGTCCGCCTGATGACCGGGCGCGTGGACCGCCTCGGCGGTGACGGGACCGAACGAGACCCGCCCGGGTTCGACCCACTCGTCGACTCGCTCGGGGGCGAGGAGCGTGCGGTCCCGCTCCAGTGACTCGACGGCGTCCTCGACGGCGCTGGTCAGTCGGTCGCCCCGCAGACCGCCGGCGCGGGCGTTCGCGCGGACCCGCTCGGCCAGCGCGTCGGCGTCCTGTGCGAACCGCTCGCGGACTCCGACCGGAGCGTACACGGTCGGGTCGGCCGCGTCGACGACGGTCGGCACCTGTCCCACGTGGTCGAGGTGTGGATGCGTGACGAAGAGATGCTCGATGTCGCTCAGCTCGTAGCCTGCGGCGGCGACGCCCTCGCGCAGCGTCTCCGACTCTCGCGGGCCGTCCGTGAGACCGTCGGGCGTGCCGGCGTCGAACAGCACCGGCTCGTCGGCGGCGAGGAGATAGCAGGCGACGTGGCCCGGCGGCCACTCCATCTCGAACTCGATCCGATGGACCGGCGGACCGCGGTCTCGGCTCATCACCCGACGACGGGCAACGCGGCCGAATAAGCGTTACTTCTCCCGTAGCGACGCGTTCACTTTGACACTCGTTTCGGAAACAACGCCCGCGCTCCCCGGTGCGTTTATTTACGCTCGCTTCTCCGTCGGGATACGTACTTACCACTGTAAAGATGACACGCAACTCACGATTCAGCGTCGACGGCGACACGGTCGTCATCACGGGGGCGAGTCAGGGTATCGGGAAGGTCACCGCCGAGGCGCTCGCGGCCGACGGCGCGAACGTCGTCGTCTCCTCGCGCTCGCAGGAGAGAGTCGAGGACGTGACCGCGGCAATTAACGACTCGGACGCGCCGGGCGAGGCCATCGCCGTCGAGTGTGACGTGCGCGACCGGGACGCCGTCGAGGCGCTGATGGACGCCACCGTCGAGGCGTTCGGCCGCATCGACACGCTCGTCAACAACGCCGGCGCGTCGTTCATGGCCGACTTCGACGACATCTCCGAGAACGGCTGGAAGACCATCGTCGACATCAATCTCCACGGCACGTACCACTGCGCGCAGGCCGCAGGCGAACGGATGCAGGCACAAGAGGGTGGCGGGCAGATTGTCAACTTCGCGTCCGTCGCGGGGACGAAGGGGTCGCCGCGGATGAGTCACTACGGCGCGGCGAAGGCCGCTGTCGTCAACTTCACGACGACGCTCGCCTACGAGTACGCTCCTCATGACATCCGCGTGAACTGCATCGCCCCCGGCTTCGTCGCCACGCCCGGCGTCGAATCACAGATGGGTGTCTCCGCCGAGGACATCGACCGCGCCGCCGTCGAGCGGCGCATCGGCCACTCCGAGGAGATCGCCGACCTCGTCCAGTTCCTCGCGAGCGACGCCTCCTCGTACCTCGTGGGCGAGACCATCGAGGCGAAAGGTGTACCACCGATCGACGAGAGTCCCGAGGTATGACCGACCGCGAGGTGTTCCTGCCCGTCGCGGCCCAGCCGAGCATCGACGCGCTCGTCGACACGGCCCGGACGGCGGAGGAACTCGGCTACGGCCGCGCGTGGCTCCCGGAGACGTGGGGTCGCGACGCCGTCACCGTCCTGACCAGCATCGCCAACGCCACCGACGAGATCGGCATCGGCACCTCGATCATGCCGGTGTACTCGCGGTCGCCCGCGCTCATCGGCCAGACGGCCGCCACGCTGCAGGAGGCCTCCGACGGCCGGTTCCGGCTCGGTCTCGGTCCCTCCGGCCCTATCGTCATCGAGAACTGGCACGGTATCGACTACGGGAATCCGCTGAAGCGCACCCGCGAGACGGTCGAAATCGTGACGAGCGTCCTCTCGGGCGACCCGGTCGAGTACGACGGTGACTACTTCGACCTCTCGGGGTTCCGTCTGCGCTGTGACCCGCCCGACCCCGCACCGCCGGTCGACACGGCCGGTATGGGTCCGAAGGCCGTCGAACTCTCGGGCCGCTTCGCCGACGGCTGGCACGGCCTCATGCTGAGCAGAGACGGCCTCCGCGAGCGACACGCCGACCTCGTGCGCGGTGCCGAGATGGGCGACGCCGACCCCACGAGTCGCCGCACGACGATGTCGCTCACCTGCGCGGCGCTCGACGACCGCGAGCGCGCCCGCGAGATCACGCGCCAGCATCTTGGCTTCTACATCGGGTCGATGGGTACCTTCTATCGGGACTCCGTCGCCCGTCAGGGGTACGACGAGATCGCACACGAAGTGTACGACACGTGGCAGTCCGGCAACCACGCGGCGGCGGTCGGGGCGGTCACCGACGAGATCCTCGACGAGTTCGCGGTCGCCGGCACGCCAGACGAGGCCCGCGCCGCGCTCGCCGAGTGGGAGGCGATGGACGAGGTCGACGCCGTCTCGGTGTCGTTCCCGCGTGAAGCGACGCTCGAAGAGATCGAGCAGACGACGCGCGCGCTGTCGCCGTAGTTCACCGTTCAGGCGGAGCTCGGTAGCCGAGCCAATCAGTCGTCCGGCGGGCGTCGGCACACTCCCACACATATTTGCTCTCAATAGAATTCAACCTGCCGCTCACATTTTGAAAAACTCTACAAGGTCGCCGCCTGAACTCCGTAATAGCATAAATGTCAGGCGAAGAGAACGGCGAATCCAGCGAGAACCTATCCAGTGATGATGATCCCTTCGAAATTGGTGACGACCTCAAAGAACAGCTAGAACCTCAAACAGAGCCACCACAGTCCTCAGATCACAGACAGGCCAACCAGCGACCAGATCTGGAATCGGTTTTGAACAATCTCGAAGGCATTACCGCACTCGTTCGTGAATGGTTTGAGCAAAGTCGAGAAAACAAGCGCGTTGCAAACGAAGGTCGGCAACTATTTCTCAAACACCGCGAGCGAATAGTGTACACGGCGGCTGTGGCATTCCTCGGGGTCGTGATCGTCTCGGCGTTCATGACGTGGCAAAATGCACTAAGTGGCGACGCGTTTACATTTGTCCTCGGAACGCTATTCGGTTCGATTTTGACGTTTCTTCAAACGATGCTCGGTGGGTCGCAGTCCGACGAATAACGTTCTGGCACACAACGGTTTGGCTTCTTTCCTGCTACTGAGAAGTGCTTTCTATAGCCTCGGAGACGCATCCCGAGACGTGGCTGGAATGAGAATATTCTTGAACTGCGTTTCCACAGCGTGAGTGTCCCCAGCGTGGAACGGCTAATCGTTTGAGGCTTCGGCCTCAAATTTCGTCTTATCTGCGAACTTCTCGCGGACCTTCTCTATCTTCGGGTCGGCGTTGAACTGACAGTAGGCGTCGCCGGGGTTCTTCTCGTAGTAGTCCTGATGCTTCTCCTCGGCCACGTGGAACGTCTCCAGCGGTTCGACCTCCGTGACGATGTCGTCGTCGTAGACGCCCTCGCTCTCCAAGCCCGCGACGAACGACTCGACGGCCTCGCGCTGTGTCTCCGACTCGTACAGCACGATGGAGCGGTACTGCGAGCCCACGTCGGGGCCCTCCCGGTTCAGCGTCGTCGGGTCGTGGACGGTGAAGAAGACGCGCAGCAGTTCGTCGTAGCCGATGGCGTCGGGCTCGTACTCGACGCGGACGACCTCCGCGTGACCGGTGTTGCCACGGCACACCTCGCGGTACGTCGGGTCCGTGGCGTGGCCGCCGGCGTAGCCGGAGGTGACGCTGTGGACGCCGTCGAGTTGCTTGAACGCCGCCTCGGTACACCAGAAGCACCCGCCGCCGAACGTCGCCGTCTCGGTCATAGGGCCAGTACGCGCCTGCGAGTCATCAACGCTACGCCCGCGTCAGGATGTTGTTTAGCTATGCCGTGGAGTTGTGGTGGGAGGAGCGGCGACGGTTTTGGAAGCCCCTGTCCGCTCGACTCGATGGGCTCGCTGCGGTCCTCGTCGGTCGCGTCGCTCCCTCCTGTGGTCCTTACGTCGCCCGTCTTCGTCGAGTGCGAGGCCGGCGGAGCCGGCCTCGGATGGTCGCGGCGGCTGTGCCGCCGCGCACGCACAGCCCCTTCCAGTCCCACCCCGAGCGATTCCATCGCCAGTAATCGCTTCACTCAACACGCCCGCGTCAAGCGAAGGCGTCGTCCGGCTCCCCGGTCTCCCCGTCGAAGCTGCCGGTGCCGAGGATTTCCTGTAGCGCCTCGTGTATCTCGCCGACCGGCGGCGTGTCGCGCGTGGGGTCGAGCCAGTGTTCGCCGAGCCAGCGGTATCGCACCGTCCGGTCGGTGTCGACGAGGAAACAGGAGCGTCGCGACCGGGCGAACAGGTTGAGCGCGCGGTACTTCACCTTGAACTTCTCCGCCACCTCCAGATCCGAATCGGAGAACAGCGGGAAGTTCAGGTCCAGATACGAGATGAACCGCTTGTGGAGATAGCTGCGCGACTTGCTGATACCGACCACCTGCACCTGGTCGCTGGTGGCGAACCAGTCGAAGTCGCGGAACGAACACCACTCCTCGATGCAGTCCGGACTGAAGTCGACGGTGTAGAAGGTCAACAGAACTGGGCTCTCTTCGAGGAGCCCCGAGAGGTCCTGCGTCGTGACTTCCTTGTCCGGCGTGACGAGATCGGCCGTGAAATCAGGGGCCGTGTCGCCGACCGCCAGCCCGGGTGCATCTGGCATAATACAACTACGCACCGTGGGGACTTATCAGCCCCGGTCGCCGGAACCTTTCTGTTACTGTCTCTCGTACAAGAGATATGAGTGACACGCCGGTGTTCCGGCGAGACAAATACGGCCACGCCGTCGACGCCTATCCGGCAGAGACCGACCACGGGCGACCCCTCGGCATCAACGTCTCGGGTAACGTCGCCTACGCGACGGACGACACGGTGACGCTGGCGGTCCTCGGTATCGACGGCTCGCTTCGCGTGCCGCCGCCCGAACGCGGCCTCCCGTCGGATTTCCCGCTCGACGAGGTCGAACTCACTCCCGGCGAGTACGTCCTCTACATCGCCGACGAGGCCCACCCGTGGCGCGCGCTCTCCGAGTACGGGCAGCGTCTCGTCGAGGAGACGAGCCACGACACGGGGGTCGTGCTCACCGACGGCCCGGTCGACGCCGACCTCGATTCGCTGCTCGCGTCGCTCGACGGCGCGACGGCCGACGACGACGTCGGCGAGCACAGCGGCATGGTCCGCCGGGTCGCGATGGACCACCCCGAACAGGTCGTCGACAGCCTCGGGACGCTGATCGACCTGCTCGCGGCCCACCTCGGTGACGGCGAGACCTCGGGCGACAGCGCGGAGGCGTGGGACCGGGCCGCCGCCGCGGTGGATCTGGCCTACGCCGTCTCGCGGGCGGCGCGCGAGGATCCGGCCGCGGTCGCCGCCTACCTCGACGGACTCGTCGAGATGCTCGGCCACGAGCGGACCGCCGCCGACCAGCCGACGCCGCGCCACCTGACGGACGCGCTGGACGCTATCGGCCGCGCAGAGACGGACGAGGTCGCGGCCGCGCTGGTCCGTGCTGTCGAGAGCGATGCCGACACCGCCGAGGCCGCGCTCAACGCGCTGTACCGGCTTGAACACCGCTACTCCGCGGGCGAACATCCGCTGTGTGAGGCCCCTGCAGTTCGGGATGCGGTCGACGACGCGACCGACCGCGAGGACCCCGTCGGCGAGGCCGCGCTGGACGTGGGAATGATCCACGGATTCCACGAGTGAAGCGGGTGACCCCGCGGCGTCAACTATATCGGGGCGGCAACGACACGTCGCCTCATGTCAGAATCGTACACCGGTGCGGACCTGTTCGTCGACGCGCTCGACGAGTACGGCGTGCCGTATCTGTTCGGCAACCCCGGCACCACGGAGCTACCGCTGATGCAGGCGCTGCCGGACGCCGACGTGGAGTACGCGCTCGGCCTCCACGAGGACGTAGCGGTCGGCGCGGCCGCGGATTTCGCACAGACGCGCCGCTACCACGCCGACGACGCCGATGTCCGCCCGGTCGGGGTCGCCAACCTCCACGTCACGCCGGGGCTCGCACACGGGCTGGGCAACCTCTACGGCGCGTCGATGACCGGCGCGCCGCTCGTGCTCACCGCCGGCAACCACGAACTCGACTTCCGCCACGAGGAACCCATTCTGTCCGGTGACCTCGAACGGCTCACCGACCAGTTCTGCAAGTACGCGGCCGAGGTGACCGCCGTCGACTCGCTCGCGATGCAGGTGCGACGCGCGTTCCGCACCGCGCTCACGCCGCCGACCGGCCCGGTGTTTCTCGGGCTCCCGGTCGACGTGATGCTGTCTGAAACCGACGACCGGCCGGAGCCGCTCGGGCCCATCCCGGACGCCGGCGGCGGTGACCCGCGACAGGTTGAGGCCGCGGCCGACGCGCTCGTAGCGGCCGACCGCCCACTGCTCGTCGTCGGCGACCACATCGCCCGTGCCGGGCGTGACGCCGTCGACGCCGCCGTCGAGTTGGCCGAGGCGTCCGGCGCGCGGGTCCACGGCGAGATGCTCGGCTGTGAGGTGAGCTTCCCCACCAGCCACAACCAGTGGGTATCGTATCTCCCGCCTCGCGAGTCGCTGGCCGTCCAGCTACAGAACACGGACACCATCGTCTTCGCCGGCTGTTCGACGAATACGACGCTGCTGCGCCACGAGGAGCCGCTCGTCCCCGAGCGCGCGACGACGATACACCTCTCCAGTGACGCGTGGCAAGTAGGGAAAAACGAGCCGGCCGACGTAGCCATCGTCGGCGACCCCGGTCGGATCATGCAGTCGGTCGCCGGCCGCGTCGGCGAGCGTCTCGACGACGCGCCCAGACAGGAGCGGATCGACCACGTGGCCGAGGTGAACGCGTCGATGGCCGACTCGCTCGCGGCGATGGGCGAAGGCGACGCCGACGATCCTCGCGCCTCGAAGGCCGAACTCGTCGACGCGCTCGTCGAGATGGACGCCAACCCGTTCATCGTCGACGAGGGCGTCACGGCGAAGTACGCCATGCTGACGCGGTATCCGCTCGAACCGCAGGGGTACGTCTCGAACAAGGGTGGCGGTCTTGGCTACGGACTCCCGGCCGCGGTCGGCGCGGCGTTCGCCGAGTCGCTGCGCGACGACCCGCGCGACGTGCTCGGCTACGTTGGCGACGGCTCGTATCTCTACTACCCACAGAGCATCTACACCGCAGTGCGACACGGGCTGGACCTGACGGTCGTCGTCGCCGACAACCGCAACTACCGCATCCTGAAGAACAACACGAACCGGATGTTCGGCAGGGACGACGATGATCACGAGTACGTCGGCATGGACTTCGACCCGCACGTCGACCTCCCGAAGAACGCGGAGAGTCACGGCGCGCGCGGCCACCTCGTCGAATCGCCCGAGAAGATCGGCCCGACAGTTGAGGCGGCGCTCGACCGCCCCGGCGTCGACGTGGTCGACGCGCTGGTCCACGACTGACCACTCTCGGCAGTGTTCAGATACCCGGGTCGTCGCTCGGTCAAAAAACGGCGGTGGGTGGGACTGAAAGGGGCCGGGCGCTACGGGAAGCACGGTGATGCAAGCACCGCAGCCCGACCGACGGGAGGGCAAGGCGCGCAGCGAGAGCGAGCCGCGCGACCGTAGCGACCGGGGGCTTTCTACACCTCGTTAGCCGACTAGTCTCCAGAGTCGGTCTTATATAAACAGTACCTCGTCCTCGGCAGATAGTATTTAGTTCCGGGGCCGCGGATGGGGGAGATAGTGACGACCGACGAACTCAGGGGGGTGGTAGTCGTAACGGTAGACTCGTTGCGGGCGGACGCGACGGCGACGATGCCAACGCTCCAATCGATAGGGGACCGCGGGAGCCAGTTCGAGCACGCCTTCGCCACCGGCAACTGGACACCGTTCTCGTTCCCGTCGCTGCTCGGCGCGGACCCGGTTTTCACGACCGACGGCTCGCTCGGCCCCTCGGAGCGCCCGACGCTCGCCGAGACGCTATCGGACGCCGGGGTCGAAACCGCCGGGTTCAACGCCGCCAACGGTTTTCTTACCCCGCACTGGGGCTACGACCGCGGCTTCGACCGGTTCGAGGCGTTCACCGACGGGACGGGATGGCTCGACGCTCACCCGACGGCACACGGCTGGCTCCAGTTCGCCGGCTGGCCGCTCCGGCGCGTGCAGGACTGGCTCGCCGGGAACGAGAACCGCCACGCCGTCGACACGTCGAAACTGCTCGCCGTCGAGGAGCGCGCGACCGACTTCCTCGAATCCGTCGACGACCGCTTCTTCATGTGGGTCCACCTGATGGACACGCACACGCCGTACGTGCCCGCGCCCCGGTATCTCCGCGAGGTGACGGACGGCTCCGTCGGCTCGGTCGGGATGCTCCGGGCGCACATCCGGACGGGTCTCGGGCGCGAGGTGTCGGGGGCGACGCTCGACCGACTCCGCGCGCTGTACGACGCCGCCGCCCTGCAGGTTGACGACACGCTCGGCCGGCTGCTCGACACGCTCGACGCGGCCGGACTGCGCGACGAGACGATGGTCGTCGTCGCGGGCGATCACGGCGAGGAGTTCGCCGAACACGGCCACCTCGCCCACTACCCGAAGGTGTACGACGAACTGGTCCGCGTGCCGCTCGTGGTCGACTATCCGGACGCCGACGCGAGAGACGTGGCGACGCCCGTCGGTCTCGACACGGTGCCTGCGACCGTGACAGACGCGCTCGGCGTCGATGCCGACTTCGACGGCCGGAGCAGCCTCCCCACTATCGTTGACGGCGAGACGCCGCCCGCCGACCCAGTGGTCTCGGTCGCGCTCCGGGGCGACAGCGTCACCGAACAGCCCATTCCGCGGACGCTGGACGACGGCGACCTGCTCGTCGCCGCCCGCTCCGGGCGCTGGACGTACATCCGGAACACGAGCGACGGGAGCCACGAACTGTACGACCGCCGGGCCGATCCCGGCGAGCAGACCGACCTGTGGCCGACGGCGAGCGAGGAGCCGAAGGTCGACCGGCTCCGCGAGGCGGCCGAGGCGCATCTCGACCGAATCGTGTCCGACGCCGAGACCGAGGAACTCCCCGACGAGGTCGCCGACCGACTGAAGACGCTCGGCTACCGTTGAAGTCCCTCGCGGGCCGCCTCACGCATCCGCTTGGCCCCGCGCTGGAGGTGGCCCGCGTCCGTCCCCGCGATGATGTACTCGAACCCCCAGTCGGTGTACCGCTCGATCCCCTCGTGATTCGTCGCGAGCGTGCCGACCGGCGCGTCGGCGTCGTCACCGGCCGCCAGCACCGTCTCGACTGCCGACCGAAAGCGGTCGCTCCCGAATTCGCCGAAGACGCCGAGGTTGGCCGACAGGTCCGCCGGGCCGACGAACAGCGCGTCGACGCCGTCGACCGCGGCGATGGCTTCCACGTTCTCTAACGCGCGCTCGGTTTCGATCTGGACGATGACGACTGTGTCGTCGTTCGCGCGGGCGACGTACTCGTCGAGCGAGCGCCCGTAGTCGGACGCGCGGGTCGCCGCGACGCCACGCTCACCATCGGGCGGGTACTTGGCGGCCGCGACCGCCGCCTCCGCCTCTGCGGTCGTCTCGACGAGTGGCACCATCACGCCGCCGACGCCCAGATCCAGCAGGCGCTTGATCCTGCCGCGGTCGTTGTCGAGCGGGCGCGCCAGCGGCACGGCGTCGCCGTCTGCGGTCTCGACGGCGCGCACGCCCTCGGCTATGGTGGCGTCACTGTTTGGCGCGTGTTCGGTGTCGAGCATGACGAAATCGAAGCCCGGGGCGGTCATCTCGGCGATTGCGGGGTCGGCGAGCGACACCCACGTGCCGACGAGTGGTTCGGGGTCGCTGAACATGTCCAGACCCCGACGCCCGGAACCGAAAAAACCGCCGCTCGTCGCCCGGCCGCTCAGTCGTCCGTCTCCGCCAGCGACGAGACGCCGTCGAGCAGGACGCGGCCCTCCGGCTCACTCGTCTCGGGGAATATCTTCCCGGGATTGAGCGTGTCGTTCGGGTCGAGCGCGCCCTTCACGCGGCGCATCAGCTCGACGCCGACCGCGCCGTGTTCCCGTTCGAGGTAGTCGCGCTTCCCCATTCCCACGCCGTGTTCGCCGGTGGCGGTTCCGCCGAGTTCGATGGCGCGGTCCACGACCGCCGCGTACAGCTCCTCGCCGCGTTCGACCATCGCCTCGTCGGACTCGTCTGCCAGCACGGTGTAGTGGACGTTGCCGTCGCCCGCGTGTCCGAAACAGGGTACGAGCAGGTCGTACTCCTCGCTCAACTCCTTCGCGTAGCGGATGACGTCGGGGAGCTTCGAGATGGGAACCGTGATGTCGCCCGGATGGAGCGGCGTGAGGTCGGGATCGTACGAGCCGAGGGCGAAGGCTAACTCCTCGCGGGCCTCCCACAGTTCGTCCATCTCGTCCTCGCCCGCGATCTCGAAGGAGCGCGCGTCGTGTGACTCGAAGATGCTCCGACAGAAGGCGATCTCGTCGTCGACGTTGTGGTCGGCGTGGAACTCGACGAAGATCATCGCCGAGTCTGGCAAATCCAGACCGAAGTGGTCGTTCGCCATCGCGCCGGCCGTCTCGTCCAGCAGTTCGATCTTCGCCACGTCGACGCCGGAGCGAACGGCGTCGGCGACGGCATCGGCGGCGTCACCCAGCGACGGGAAGACGGCGCGACCGCCGCGTATCTGGTCGGGACGACCCGCGAGTTCGAGCGTGGCACGCGTGACGACGGCGAGCGTCCCCTCGCTCCCGACGAGCAGGTCCGCCAAGTTGTAGCCCGCGCTCGTCTTCTTCGCCTTCGACCCGGCGGTGAACACCTCGCCGGAGGCGGTGACGGCCTCCAGTTCCAGCACCCAGTCGGCCACCTCGCCGTACTTGACGGTCCGCATCCCGGACGCGTCGTTGGCGATCATCCCGCCGATGGTGGAGATGTCGCCGGAGGAGGGGAGCGGCGGGAAGAACAGCCCGCGGTCGGCGACGGCCTCGTCGACGGCGGATCCGAGCGCGCCCGGCTGCACGTCGATCTGGAAGTCGTCGGGACGAACGTCGAGTATCCCGTTCATTCGGGTCAGATCGAGGCTGATCCCCCCGAACGCGGGCACCGGGTTCCCCTCCATCGACGTGCCGGCCGCGTACGGCGTCACGGGCACGCCCCGTTCGTCGGCGACCGCGAGGACGGCCGCGACATCGTCGGTCGTCTCCGGGAAGACGACGGCGTCGGGCGTCTCGGCTTTCTCGGTCGCCTCCGTCCCCCAGTCGTCCGCGTGGGCCTCGCGCGTCGCGTCCGTGAAGGCGACTTGGTCGCCCGGGAGCACGCCCCGGAGGAACCCGCAGTCGTGACTCATGTCTCACCCCGACGGCCGAGATGTGTTAAATTTACCCACGCGACGCACCGACGCGTCGCAATGATGGAAACAGCGTGTGGAGCAGAGGCTAACGGCACCGAACCGAGGGGTCGGATCACTTACCATCGTTTATGTGGGATGGCAAGCTTTTCCTACCGGCCAGTGGCCATCCCACGCATGAGCAATCTCGTCACGGATGTCGGGGAGACGGTCGAGGCACGTCCGAACGCGACGGCCGTCGGCTTCCACGAACGGGAGGTGACCTACGAACAGCTCTGGGAGCAGACGGGCCGGTTCGCACGGGCGCTCGCGGATGCCGGCGTCGAACCGGACGACCGCGTGGCGCTGTATCTACCGAACCGCCCGCAGTTCGTGATGGCGTTCTTCGGGACGCTCCGTGCCGGCGGCATCGTCGTCCCGATGAACCCGCAGTACAAGTCCCGTGAGATCAGCCACCTCCTCGCTGATTCGGGAGCCGAGACCGTGGTCGCGCTCTCCGACCTCGTTCCGCAGGTGACGGAGGTACAGGACGACACGGACGTACACACGGTCGTCTCCGTCGCCGGCGATGCGGACGGGGCGACCCAGTTCGACGCGTTCCTCGCCGACGAGACCCTCCCCGTGCAGGACCGTGCGGACGACGATGTGGCCGTCCAGCCGTACACCTCCGGCACCACCGGCCAGCCGAAGGGCGTCCTGCTCACCCACCACAATCTGACGTTCGACGCACGGGCGTCGGCCGAACTCCACGACGGCATCCGCCCGAACGACAGGATGCTCGGCGTGCTGCCCCTGTTCCACATCTACGGGATGACCATCACGATGATCGCCACGCTGTTCGAGGGCGGCTCCTACTGGCCGATGGTCCAGTGGGACGCCGAGGCAACGCTCGAACTGGTGGAATCCGAGGGCATCACCGTACTGCACGGCGTACCGGCGATGTACAACGACATCATCAACACGCCGGGTGCGGAGGCGTACGACCTCTCGTCCGTCCGGTTCGCCAACTCCGGCGGCGCGTCCATCCCTATCGAGGTGCTGGAGACGTTCCAGTCGACGTTCGACGTGGACCTCTTCGAGGGGTACGGTCTCACGGAGACGGCACCGGTGACCCACGCCAATCGCCCCGACGACAGCCGTCCCGGTTCCATCGGCAAACCCATCCCGGGCGTCGAGTCGATGGTCGTCGACGACGCACTCAACGAAC
>PXSB01000090.1 GCA_003023185.1 Halobacteriales archaeon QS_9_67_17
CGCCGCCTCACACGCAGAGACTTCCTTCGGCCTGCTGTACATGTGGGCCGGCGACTTCGAGTACGGCTTCTTCATCGACGACGACACGCTCCCCCACGACACGGACTTCTTCGGCGGCCACTACGCGAACCTCGCGCGCGACGGCCAGATACGCGAGGTCGCCTCCGACGAGCAGTGGGTGAACGTCCTCTACCAGAACCACGATGAGCACGGACTCTACCCGCGCGGCTACCCGTACGCCGCGATGGACGAGACCGTCACGGAGTCGACGACCGACCTCGCGGCTGGCGACGTGGTCGCCTCGCAGGGGCTCTGGACGAACGTCCCCGACCTCGATGCGGTGCGGATCCTGATGGACGGCGACCTCGAAGGGCTCGCGCAGACCCGCACCACGGCCGACGACTACGGCGAGGATTTCGTCGTCGCGCCCGACAACTATCTCACGGTCTGCTCGATGAATCTCGCCTTCCGCCGGCGCGTCATTCCGGCGTTCTACCAGCTCCCGATGGACGACAACGAGTGGGACGTGGGCCGGTTCGACGACATCTGGTCGGGCGTCTTCCTGAAGCGCGCGGCCGACCTCGTGGGCGACCGCGTGCTCACCGGGACGCCGTTGTGTGAACACAACAAGGCACCCCGGCCGACCTTCGACGACCTGAACAACGAGGTACCGGCGCTGGAGCTGAACGAACACGTCTGGGGGGTGGTCGACGACGTGGGCGACGGCGCGGACTCCTACCGCGCGGCGTTCGCGGCGATGGCCGACGCCTTCGCCGACGGCGACTTTTCACAATGGGCGAACGGCGAGTTCCTCAACTTCGTCGGCGAGCACATGCGCGACTGGCTCGCCGCCCTCGACGCGCTGGCGGCCGACGCGCGGGCCGCGCCGGAGGTGGCCGCCGATGACTGACGATGATCGCGGCGCGCCCGAACCGACACGGTTATCCGATTTAGGCCACCCGAAATCGAATATGAACGGATCGACACGACGCCGATACCTGGCGGGACTGGGGGCGGCGGTGACGGCCGGCCTCGCGGGCTGTAACGCACCCGGAACGGGGACCGACACGAACGCCGGTGGCGAGGTGGGACAGATCGGCTCGAATCGCGAGGGGCGCGACATCCCCGGCGGGACGCCGATGGCCGACCTCCCCGATCTGTCCGGCGAGTTGGACCTCTTCTCCGGACGCGGGCAGGCGCTCGTCGGTAACCTCATCGAGTTCATCGGCGACCGCTACCCCGACCTCACCATCCGGCCTCGCTACGCCGGCTCGACGGACCTCGTGAACCGCATCCTCGAAGAGGGCGACAACTCCCCTGCCGACGTGTTTTACTCCGTCAACGCCGGGGCGCTGGGCGCGCTGGCGGCCGAGGGCCGCACGATGACGCTCCCGGACCGCGTGCTCGATCCGGTGTCCGAGGCGTTCCGCGACCCGGACGGCAACTGGGTCGGCACCTCCGGTCGCGCCCGGTCGATCCCGTACAACACGGAGCAGTTCTCCGCCGACGAGATTCCGACCGACGTGTTCCAGTTCCCCGAACTCGACCGATTCGACGGGGCGATGGGCTGGACGCCGGCGTACGGCTCCTTCCAGGCGTTCATCACGGCCATGCGAATCCGCGAAGGGCCGGAGCGAACGAAGTCGTGGATCAACGGAATGCAGGACTCGAACGTGAGCACCTACGGCGACGAGTTCACCATCACACAGGCCGTCGCCGACGGCGAGATCGGCGCGGGCTTCGCCAACGTCGCCGGCGCGACGACCGTCGACACGGCCGCCGACCCGGAGCTCGCGAACGACTTCGTCCGCCACCTGCTGTCGGCGGAAGCACAGGAGTACTTCGCGACGACTACCTTCGAGTATCCGATGATCTCGGGCGTCGAGCCGGTCCAGCCCGGCGGCACCGACCTGCCGACGGTCGACGAGCTGAATCCGCCGGCGGAACTCGACCTCGCACAGCTCGCCGAGCTGAAACCGACGCTGGAACTGATGCGCGAGACGGGACTGAGCGTGTAATACACCATGGCGGCCGAGGAGCTACGCGGCGTGTTCGAGCGGGGCGCAGAGGAACGCCTCCCGGTCGGACTGACGCTACTCGCCGGAGCCGTCGCCGCCGCGGTCGTCTCGCCGCTGGTCTGGGTCGTCGCCAACGCGCTCGACGCGAACGGCGCGCTCGCGCTGCTGGCGGCCCCGACGACGATCCGGGTGTTCGTCAACAGCGGCTTCCTCGTCGTCGGGGTCACGCTCGGCTCGCTCGCCGTCGGCGTTCCGGCGGCGTATCTCACCGTGCGGACGGACATGCCGCTTCGCCGCCCGCTGACGGTGCTGCTGGCGATGCCGCTCGTCATTCCCTCCTACATCGGCGCGTTCGCGTTCGTCTCCGCGTTCGGCCCAAAGGGGAGCCTGCAAGGCGTGCTCGCGCCGCTGGGTATCGAGTCGCTGCCGTCGATCTACGGGCTCGTCGGCACCGTCCTCGTGCTCACGCTGTACACGTATCCGTACGTGTTCCTGACGACGCGCGCGGCGCTGAAATCGATGGACACGACGCTGATCGACGCCGCGCGCACACTTGGGCACACCCGGACCGAGGCCTTCCGCCGGGTGACGGTGCCACAGATTCGACCCGCGGTCGCCGCCGGCTGTCTCCTCGTCGCGCTGTACGCGCTGTCTGACTTCGGAACGCCCGCTATCATGCGGTACGACGTGTTCACGCGCGTCATCTTCTCGAACTACAACAACGTCCTCGGCGGCGGCCGCGACCTCGCGGCGATGTTGTCGCTTCAGTTGGTCGTCGTGACAGGGATCATCCTCGCGGTCGAGTCGCGGGTCCGGGGGTCGGGCGTCGAGGCGGACGCACCGAACGCCCGGACCACACCCGTTCGGCTCGGTCGCTGGCGATGGCCCGCCGCCGGCGTGTGTACGGCAGTCGTCTTATTCGCGCTCGCCGTCCCGCTCGGCGTGTTGACGACGTGGCTGTTACAGGCCGGCCAACCCACCACCGGCGCGCTCGGCTTCGAGGTGACGTACGTGACGAACAGCGTCTTCGTCGCGGCGGGGGCGGCGCTCGTCAGCGGCCTCGCGGCGCTCCCGGTCGCGTACTTCGCTGCCCGCCACGCACACCCGTTCGCGTCGCTGTTCGAGCGGGCCTCCTACATCGGCTACGCGGTGCCGGGCGTGGTGATCGGTCTCGCGCTCGTCTTCTTCGGCGCACACTACGGCGGCAGTCTGTATCGCAACGGGCTTATTCTGCTGCCGCTCTTGGTGTTCGCGTACGTGGTTCGCTTCCTGCCACAGGCCGTCGGCTCCTCGCGCGCCGCCGTCGAGCAGGTGAGCGGCCAGCTTCCCGAGGCCGCGCGCACGCTCGGGCGCACGCCGACCGAGGCGTTCCGCGACGTAACGTTCCCGCTCGTCGCGCCCGGCGTTGTCGCTGGCGCGGCGCTCGTCTTCCTCACGACGCTGAAGGAACTGCCCGTCACGCTGATGCTCCGCCCGGCGGGCTTCGACACGCTCGTCACGCGCGTCTGGACCGCCTACGGCTCCGGCTACGTCGGGCAGGCGGCGCTCCCGGCGTTCGTACTGCTGTTCGTGAGTGCACTGTCGATGCTGCTGCTGTTACGGATGGAAGAGTACGATGTCGAGTGAACTACAGCCACCAGAGCGGGAACGCGCCGGCGACAGTCGTAACGCCGAAACTACCGACGGCGATCCCGTGTTGGAACTCGACGGCGTGACCAAGGCCTACGCGGGGACGACCGTCATCGACGACCTCTCGGTATCCGTCCGAGAGGGCGAACTGCTGACGCTGCTCGGTCCCTCCGGCTGTGGGAAGACGACGACCCTCCGGCTCATCGCCGGCTTGGAGCGGCCCACCGGCGGCGAGATACGACTCAACGGCCGGTGTGTCGCTGGCGACGAGTTCGAACCGCCGGAGGAGCGAGACGTTGGCGTCGTGTTTCAGGAGTTCGCGCTGTTTCCCCACCTCACCGCACGCGAGAACATCGCGTTCGGGCTGACCGACGCCGACGAGACCGCGACCCGCGAGCGCGTGGACGAACTGCTCGAACTCGTCGGACTCGTCGACCACGGCCGCCCGAACCGCACCTCCTCCTGCTCGACGAGCCGTTCTCGAATCTTGACGTTGACCTCCGCGTCGAGATGCGCGAGGAGGTGCGGCGTATCCTAAAGGAGGCCGGCGTCACGGCGGTGTCGGTCACCCACGATCAGGAGGAGGCGATGTCCATCTCCGACCGCGTGGCCGTCATGCACGACGGCGACCTCGAACAGGTGGCCTCGCCGGAGGCGGTGTTCCAGCAGCCGCGCTCGCGGTTCGTCGCGTCCTTCCTCGGTCACGCGAGCTTCGTCTCGGGCTACGTCTCGGGCGAGACGGTCGACACCGGCATCGGCCCGATCCCACGGACCGCCATCGACGGGCTCGCGCGCGAGTACGACGGCACGGACATCGACGTGATGGTTCGCCCGGACGACGTGACCGCGCGGCCGCCCGCGCCCGACGAGGTGCCGAACGGCGAGGTGGTCCACCGGCGCTTCCTCGGGCCGACCGTCTTCTACCGCGTCGAACTCGACAGCGGCGACGTGGTCGGCTGTAGCCACAACCACGCCGAGGAGGTGCCTCTCGACGAACCCGTGAAGGTCGAACTGTCGGCGGAACACGACCTCGCGTGGTTCCCGGCGGGTGCGAAGCGCGTCGCTGACGGCGGCACGGACGACGCGAGATAGATGAATCGCCCCGACCGCGACACGCTCCTCCTCGCGGCCGTCGCAGCCGGCGGGGGCCTGCTCGTCTTTCTCGTCGCGACGGAGCTGTTTCCGTACGGCTCGGCCAACCACGACGAGGGCGTGTATCTCCAGCAGGCCGAACTGCTGCTCGACGGTCGGCTCTGGTTCGAGACGCCGCTGACGGACGCCTTTCGGTGGTGGTTCTTCGTCGAGGACGGCACGCGACTCTACTCGAAGTATCAGCCCGTCGTTCCGGCGCTGTTCGCCGTCGGACTGATGGCCGGCGTGCCCCGCCTCGTGTTGGCTGTCGTCGGCGCGGGCGTCGTCGGACTGGTCGGCCTGCTTACGCGCGAGGCGTACGACGGGCAGACGGCCCTCGTCGCGAGCGCCCTCGTCGTCGCCTCGCCGCTGTATCTGCTGTCGACGAGCGTCTTCCTCCCGTACGCGCCGACGGCGCTCCTCAATCTCGTCTTCGCGTACGCGTACGTGCGGTGTGTCCGCGACGGGGCGCACGCGTGGGGCGTCGTCGCCGGCGTGGCCGTCGGCGCGGCCTTCTTCGCGCGCCCGTACACGGCCGTCCTGTTCGCCCTTCCGTTCATCGGCCACGCGCTGTGGCTGCTGTGGACTGCCCGGGACGACCGGGGCAGACTCCTCGCGCGAGTCGGTCTACTCGGGCCGGTGGCCGCACTCGGAGTGGCGTTCGTCGCCGTCACGCTCGCGTACAACGCCGTCGTCACCGGCGACGCGCTCTTGTTCCCGTATCAGGCGTTCGCGCCTGCCGACGGGATCGGCTTCGGCCGACGAGCGATTCTCGGGTACGAGCGGGAGTACACGCTCGGGCTCGCGGTCGAGGCGAACGCGCAACTCCTGTGGGAGTTCGCAACCCGCTTCGTGGCCGCGCCGCCGCTGGGCGCGCTGGCTGCAGCCGCCGGCATCGGACGACTGGCTCGACGCATCGCTCGCGAACGTGCCGACGCCCTCGTGACCGACGGCGGACCGGAGCGGCTCTCGGCGACGACCCTTCGGCTCCTGTTCGGGGGCGTGCTCGTCTCCGTCGTCGTCGGTAACGTCGCGTTCTGGGGAAATCTGAACATCCTCGCGGACCTGTCCGACCCCACCGACGGGTTCGCCGCGCAGTTCGGCCCCTTCTACCACTACGACCTGCTGTTGCCGCTCTCGGCGTTCGGTGCGTCGGGCCTCGCGTGGATTGGCCGTCGTGCCCACGCCGTCGCGACCGACCGACTCGACCGCAGACGCGCGCTCGCCCTCGCGCTCTGCGTGGCACTCGTGGCGACGCCCGTCGTCGCCGTTGCCGAGGCGAACGCGCTCGGGCCCCCCGTCAGGGAGAACGCCGCTCACACCGACCGCTACGCGAACGCCTACGAGCCGTTCGCTGACGGCGCGCCCGAGGGCGTCGTGTTCGTCCCGACGCCGTACGGCGAGTGGATCGGTCACCCGTTCCAGTCGCTCCGCAACGACCCGGGCCTCGACGGCGACACCGTCTTCGCGCTCGACAGGACCCCGAGCGAGGACTTCGCCGTCCTCGACACGTATCCGGAGCGAGACCACTACCGGTTCACCTACCGGGGGACGTGGACGGCGGAGCCACGCGACCGCATCGTCGCCGACCTCCAGCCAATCAACGTCCGGTCGGGCGAGGAGCATCGAGTGCGCTTCGAAACCGGTGTGGTCGGGCGACCGTCGACCGTTCGGATCGCCGACGGCGACGACGCCGCCACCTACACGGTGACGGCCGACCCGAACGAGACGTTCGCGGTGGAGTGGACGCTCACGCCGGGCCGCGCCGCCGTCACCGCTGACGGTCTCCGCCAGCGCGACGACGGCACGGTGACCTTCGACGGGAGCGCAGAGATTTCACTCGCCGTGACCTACGTGCAGGCTGGCGGTGCGACTGTCACCTACCGGCAGGAGGTCTCGGTCGAGGAGCGCGGCGACCGCGTTCGGCTCGTGTGGCCGCCCGTGGCGTCGGTGTGTCGGCTCACGCCCGACTGTGGCCACGAGGGGAGATACGTCTCCGACGGGGCGTTTCTCGACGGCGTTTCTGTCAACCAAAATGCCCGTTCTGAGCCACAAGACCCTTAATTCGGACAGTACTGGAATTTTCTAGTGGGTGGGAACGCAATGTACGTTCAGTTCGCGCTATCGGTCGACTGTCGGGCGGTCGAGACGGCGACCGCGCTCGACGCGACGGAGTTCATTCCGGGCGTGGCTGACAGTCCGGCACAGGCCGTCGTCCCCGACGGCGACGCGGCCGCGGACCACGACGACGTGGAGCCGCTCGTGGCGCGAACCGACGGTGTCGTCTGCCGACTCGACGGCTGTCGCGACGACTGTCTCGCCTGTAACATGGACATCGTTCCCGTCGAACCGTACCGAGTCCGCTGTGTCGACGGCGCACTCCTGCTCGACATCGCCGCACGGTCGGGCACGGAGGTAGAGTGCATCCAGCGCCAACTGAAGGAACACGGTGCGGACGTCGAGCCGCGACGGCTCTCCGACGGCGACCCGACCGGCGGCGGCCAGCAGGCAGTCGTCGATCTCTCCAGACTGACCGACCGCCAGCGAGAGGCCGCGGCAATCGCAATCGAGCAGGGATACTTTGCCAGCGACGGCGCGGACGCCGGTGCCGTCGCCGACCGACTCGGCGTCTCACAGTCGACGCTCTCCGAGCATCTCCGCGCCGTCGAGTCGGAGCTGCTCTCGCAGGCACTTCGCCCGGTTACGAACGGGGTCGAAGGCTCCAGCTGATTCGGGCAGAGCCGTCTCTCACATTCTGCCTGCCAAGCGAAGCCCCGAACTGGACCGGCCGAGTGCCACCGGTGTGTTCGTGTTTCTCTAAAGCGAGCAGAGCAACTCGCTGTGAACTTATCCACAATCGCGGGAGCTGCACCTGAGCTGAAAGCAACGCCATCGACCAAAGCGTGCATCAACCGTGGAATTTATCTGGAAATCTTCGCGACTGTACCCGGAAGTTAGATATAGCAACATACAGTTTACGAGTTATGACGCGAACAACAACCGCGAGAACTGACCACTCAGATCGCATCAGATCTATCGAAATCGCTCCTCAAGCGGCACCTTGATGATCGACTTTGCAATCGCGTAGCCGCCGGCCAGCGGGTCAAGCTTCGTCTCGCCGGCACGTTCCGCGTAGTGAATCGGTTCCTCAACGACATCGTAGCCGCGCATCAACGGCCGGATGAGCAACTCCGCCGAGAGCCCGGTGTTCTCCGTCCAGCGGATGTTCTGGATCACTTCCTCGCGGTACGCGCGCATCCCCGTCGTGGTGTCGTGAACGCGTTCGTCCATGAGCAGCGACGCGACGGCCGCGAACGCGCGGTTGCCGAATCGGTTGAACGCGGGCATCGCCTCGGCACCGTGGTAGAGCCGATCACCGGAGACGACGTCGTGCCCCTCGTTGATCCGCTCCAGAAAGCGCGGGAGAGCGTCCATCGGGTAGGTATCGTCACAGTCCGCGGTGACGATTACCGGTCGCGAGGCGCTCGTGAGGGCCTTCCTGACGGCGTAGCCGTAGCCGCGCGGCTCCTGTTCGATGACGCGAGCGCCGTGCTCGCGAGCGATCTCGGGCGTCCGGTCGTCGCTCCCGTCGACGCAGACGACCTCGGCGCGTCCGTCCGTCACTCGGTCGATATCGTCCAGCACTGTGGCGATGGCCTCCGCTTCGTTGTAGGTTCCCATGACGACGCTCAGGTCGTCGAAGGTGAACTCGCTCATACGTCCCGTGGTCGACACAGATATTTAGGCGCGCCGAAAACATCTGAAGGTGAAGGAGAGCCTACTCCAATCCGGGAGCGGCGATACGATTATTCCAATAAGTGGGTTCTATCGGCGCAGGCGTAGTAACAGAAAGTGGGATAAACTAACTGATGCCCTGTAGCGAATGAGCCACTCTGTGGAATAAATGTGTTTATTCCAGCGTCTGACATAGATTGAAGTGAGAGGGCGGTGTGGCCGTTCGCATGAGCGACGCCGACACAGAACGCGTCGGGGTGCGGACGTACGTCCCGCGCTTCCAGAAATCCGAGTGGGCCGAGGAAGCAGCCGAACTCGACATGAGCCAAGCGGAGTTCGTCCGGACGATGGTCCAAGCCGGCCGCAGGAGCTTCCAACTCGACGAATCCGACGACCCGACCGACCGAAACGCCGACGAAACCCGATCTGGCGACGCTACCCCAAGGGTCGACGGGTTGCAAGACCGGCTTCTCGGCCTTCTCGATTCGAGCGAGCATCTGTCGTGGGACGAACTGGTCGCCGGCTTGACCGACGACATTGAGGACCGACTGGACGCGGCGCTGTCCGACCTACAGGAACAGGGGCGAGTGACACACAGCGGCCGACACGGCGGTTACACGCTGGTGGACGATGGCGAGTGAAGCAGAGCGCGCGACGGCCACCGACGATCCCGTCGCGTACTTCCTGCAGGATCTCACGTATCACGGGAAGACGGAGCGAACCCGAGAGGCGTACGAGCGGGTGCTGCGGGACTTCGAGACGTTCGTCCGCGGTGAGAGCACGACTCTGGAGGCAGTGAGCCAGCGAGAGTGTATGTCGTGGGTCCACACCCTCCGTGAGGGCCGCTCCGCGTCGACGGTCGCCTCCTACGCGTCGTATCTCCACCGATTTTACGCGTACATGACACAGGTCGGTGCGTTTGAGGGGAATCCGATGACGCTCGTGCTGGAAGAGATGGACGAATCCATCGACACGGACCCCGCACGCCGGGAGATCATGCTCCCCGCGATGCGGGAGTTCGTCGCGAGCGTGACGCATCCGCTCGATAAGGCCGTCGTCGTGACGCTGCTGAAAACCGGCGTGCGCGTCGGTGAGATCTGCAATCTCGACCTCAGGGACGTGCATCTCGACGACCCAGAGATTGACGACACGTACGACAGCCAGCATCGGGGTGCAATCGACGGGCGCCCGGACTCCGTGTACGTCGCCAGTGACCCGACTCGCGGCGAGGAGACCAACGGCGAGCGGCGCGAGGAGTCGAACAAGCGGAAGCGTGCGACGGTCGTCCCCGTCGATGAGGAGCTGAAACGCGTGCTGAAGCGGTGGCTCGCAGTCCGACCTGCCGCGCGTTCGTCCGCAGAACCGCTGTTCTGTTCCACTCGCGAGTGGGGTCGTCGACTCACCGCCGGGATGGTGGGCCAACGCGTCACGACGTACGCCGAGGATCACGGCTGGTATCGGCCTGGCGGCGGCGCAGAGGAGAACGTCACCCCACACTACTTCCGTCACTTCTTTACCACGCATCTCCGTGACCGCACCGGCGACCGCGGGGTAGTGAAGTATCTCCGAGGAGACGTAGCGAGCGACATCATCGACACGTACACCCACAACTGGGGCGACAAAGTTCGAGAGACCTACGAGCGACACATCTACTCGCTGCTCTGACGCCAAAATCACCGATTTTCTTGAGATCTTATCGACGCAGAAGCTTCGACGGCGTTCATACGACAACTCATAAATCGTATGCCACTATACAGAAACTCACCTCGCAGTTTCGAATATCGACGACTGTCTGAAGGGGAGCTATCGGACTGACGGCAGAACGCGGCTGGATCAAAAACTGGGTAACTGAGAGTCGAGGCGCTGTCATACGACAGTGTTTCTTGCGCCGTCAGAGACAGTGCCCGGATCAGGCCGGCTCCGGGGCCGCGAACAGTCGTTCGGCGACAGACCGACTCCCGTCGTCGGCTTCGGTGGCGTTCTCCAGCAGGACAGTCTCGCTCGGGAACAGCTGCTGCCCGACGAGGAGGCCGTGTTCGCGGGCAGTTGAGCCGGTGACGGTGAGATACACCCCAACCCCCGCGTCGGCGATAGCGGCCTCCTCCTCGCGTCCGGGCTCGGGATAGACGAACTCGACATTGTCGAGGGCGTCAGTACCGACCACCGCTTCAACGAGTCGTTCGTATCGCGGCGCGATGCACAACTGCCCCTCGTACCGGCGCAGGAACGAGCGGTCGAGCGGCCCGTCGTCACAGGTTTCCGGCGTGGCGAGAAGCGTGTGATGGACCGTGTCGCCGAGGCCGTCGACGAGTCGCACGTCGGTGTCGACCGGATCGATGCGAGCGTTCACCTCTGCGAGCGTCCGGAGCGGTTCGTCGGCGAGGGTAACCACCTCTTCCAGCACGAGGTCGGCGCTGTCGAAGCCGAGCGCGAACTCGTGTTTCCGGAGCGCGCGGAACGGCTCTTCCCGTCCCACGAGGCGGACTTCGTGGTCGCCGAAGGGAACGGTCAGCGAGTCGAAGACGATGCGCCGGGGCATCCCGGCCCGAGCGTCCCGGAGAAGCGTGAATTCAGGCGCGTACGGTGCTTCGGGGTCGCTGTAGCGGCCGAGCCGTTCGTACACGTCGGCGTCGGCGGTCGCCTCGTCCTTGGTGACAGCCTTCTCGTACCGGAGCGTCGAGACGGCGTCGCCGGCGGCCGCGGCGACATCGTCTGGTGCGCCACGGGCGAACCGTTCGAGCACGGCCTCTACTGGCCGTCCTTTTCGTGGGACCGCGACGCTGACGGTTTCCATTACCGGCCGAACGCAATCGGTGCGTAAAACGACCCCGATTCAGAGAGAGACGCGGTCGCCGATCTCGACGATGTCGAGCCTACGCGGCGACTCGAAGGAGCGGACGTGCGGTCGGAGCGCCGACGGGTCAGCCGTGAGATTCTTCCAGATGTCCCAGTGGGCGGGGAGCAGCCGGTCCATCCCAACCTGTGCGGCCGCTTCGACGATCTCGTTCTCCCCCGCGTACCACTGCTTGTACACGTACTCGTCGGCGGTTTCGTCGTACAGATAACCGGACGAGCCGAACGCCAAGACGCCGAGGTCGACATCGTACTGGTCACCGACGCGCTCGAACGCCTCGCCCGGGCGCGCGTCCCCGCCATGGAAGAACGTGCCCGCTTCGTGGTCGATCACGTACGACACCGGATGCGTGGCGTCCGGATCGTTCGCGCCCTCGACGTGGACGGTGAACGAGCCGACGGTGAACTCGTCGCCCTCCGCGATCTCGGAGAACTGTCTGTCGTTGATAGCGTGGCTGTCAGTCCACTCCTCCTCTTCCACGACCGCGAGCGAATCATCCGATGCGTAGTAGTCGCTCCCGGTGTTCGCAAGGATCGGTGCCTGCGTGGGTTCGTGGACGTGATCGGAGTGTTCGTGGGTCGCGAGTAGCGCGTCACACGCCTGTACGTCGTCCGGGTCGAAGGGGACGGGGACCATCCGGACCGTTCGCGGTGGGTCGCCAGCACCACAGTACGGATCGATGAACAGCGTCGTTCCGTCACTCGCCTTCAGAGCGAAGCCGTTGCAGCCGAGATACCAGATATCTACACCGTCAGGGCTCGCGGCAGCGATTTCACGTGGGAGCCAGTCGCCCCAGTCGGAGCCGGGAAACTCGTGTGCCATACCGGTGGCTCGCGCCTGCCGGGGAAAAGCCTCCGGACGCGGCGTCAGATTCACCCCGACCGGTGCGTAGATACGGCGTGGACGAACGTCGCCGCGACGCTGTGCTCGCGCTCGTGACGCTTACACTCCTCATCGCTATATCGATTCGAGCCGACGCCACCGGCCGACTGTTCGATCCGGTCGTCGCCGTCGCGGGGTGTCTCGGAATGAGCGCGCTCGAAGCAGTGCTCCTCCGCTATCCCGACCGGACACAAGCGGTGTGGAATCGCCGACCCGTACAGGCTGTGGCCGTGGCCAGTGTCGTGGCTATCGGTCTCGCCGCCGTGCGAACGAGCGCGGGCGCACTCGCCCTCGGGTTGCTCGTCTGGGGTCTCGTCGGCTACCTCGTGCTCCTCGGTGTCACCGTTCGCCACGGCAATCCAATTGCGAGACTTACCAGTAGGTAACATCACCTATCGGTAGCAAACGCTACTCCGGTCCGACAGTGCTCGGGGTTCGTGACCTCAAGGATTTGGACGTACCAATCGAGCATCGCTCCGGCCGTTGATCGTCTCGGCGGCCCGCGTGCGGTACGAAACCCTTCTGTACGCGCTCAGGCCGCTGGGGTCCGTGTCAGCGTTGACTCAGTGATACCCCGTATATTAGGCTGTGGGTTTTTTGATATGGGGTAGTAATGATAATATAGGTGCGATTCCCCAGACCACCGCATTTCGTCTGACTGCACTACCGACCTAATTGTCCTGCGACACGTGCTGTTCCCGGTTCCGGCGCGTGTGCCGCCCAGCCGATTTTCGTTCGACTACTTGTAGCCGCTGTCGAAGACGGAAGCTCTTAGATTCGAGAAATTCAGGGAGAGTCGTCTGAGCGCGGAGCGACGGCCTCAGTCCTCGCAGCAGCCGCCGGCCTTGCCGCCGAAGTCGACCGAGAGCGGTGCCGAGATGGTCTCGTTAAGTTCCTGAAGCTCCGCTTCGAGCCGCTGTTGTGCCTGTAGATACTCAGCCATCACGGGGATGTCGTGGAGCTCCTCCTGTGCCTGCTGGAGTTCGCGCAGGTCTTCGTTCGACGCGTCGCCCGTCTGTCGGGCCATCATGAACTCCTCGCGGAGCTGTTCGAACTCGCGAATCTGCGCCTGCGCTTCTTCGTCGCTCTCGACGGCCTCTTTCGCCGTCGCGTACTCGCGGTAGGAGTCGAGTTCCTTGATCGCCGACCCCAGTTCGCTTGCCAACTCCGTCGCGCGTGCGGCCGCCTGTGCACCTGCTGATTCCGTCTCGGTCGATTCGATGCTCATATCCCGGGTTGGGAGTCAGACCGTTTAGGTCTGCCGAAGCGGGCGGTGAAGCGCGCTCGTTTTACGGCTCGGAACGGTACTCAATCCAATGAGTCAGGAGTCGCGAACCACCGAGGGTGACCTCCGGAACACGGGGATGTCCCTCAAACACGAGCGGACGTGGGACTACGAACTGGACCGAATCGTCGAGGAGGCGACGGAACGCGGCGCGGAGAAGGTCGGCCTCCAGTTTCCGGAGGGGCTGAAGCGACGCGCCCCCCACGTCGCCGACGATCTGCGTGACCGCCTGCCCGACGGGACGCGCGTGCTCATCTCCGGCCAGCCGTGTTACGGCGCCTGCGATCTGGACACCTACATGATGCGCCGGACGGACGTGTTCGTCCACTTCGGCCACTCGCCGATGAAGGAGTCGGAGAAGATCATCTACGTCCCGCTCTTCTCGAACGTCGACGTGACGCCCATCATTGAGGAGTCGCTCGTTGACCTCGCGGACCCGGCCGACGACCCGGACGTGGGGCTGGTCACGACCGCCCAGCACATGAACAAGTTCGACGAGATGCGGACGTGGCTGGAGGAGCGCGGCTACACGGTCCACACCCGCCGTGGCGACGACCGACTCACCCACGAAGGGCAGGTGCTCGGCTGTAACTACGCCAGCGCCGACATCGACGCTGAACAGGTGTTGTACGTCGGGGGCGGCAAGTTCCACCCGCTCGGGCTGGCGATGGAACACCCGGAGAAGCGCGTCGTCATCGCCGACCCGGTGAACAACGCCGTCACCATCGCCGACACGGAGCAGTTCCTCAAACAGCGGTACGCCTCGGTCCACAAGGCGATGGACGCGGAGACGTGGGGCGTCGTCTTCTGTACGAAGATCGGCCAAGGGCGCTGGGAGGTCGCCAACGACATCGTCGAGAACAACGAGAGCGCGTATCTGCTGACGATGGACGAGGTGACGCCGGACCGGCTCACCCAGTTCGGCTTCGACGCCTACGTCAACACCGGCTGTCCCCGGATCACGACCGATGACGGCCCGCAGTTCGACCAGCCGATGTTGACGCCCGGCGAGTACGAGATCGCTATCGGCGAGAAACCGCTCGACGAACTCTCCTTCGACACGTTCCACGGAACGTGGTGATTGGGGCTTCGGGCATCGACTGGGGCGGTATTGAAATACGCAGGTCGTCGCCCGCCCAAAACCCGCGTGGGTGGGACTGAAAGGGGCCGGTCGCTACGGGAAGCACGCCGACGCAAGGACCGCACCGCGAGCGGAGCGAGCGGGAGGACCGCAGCGAGCCGCGTGACCGTAGCGACCGGGGGCTTTCCACACCTCGTTGACTGCCTCGTCTTCGGAGTTAGCTGAACAGTACCGCCAGTACGGGACCGGCGACTCTTTGCCGCCGGACCCGCAACCACAGGTATGGCGTATCTCGGCTTCGCGCTGGCGTGGCCGCGGTTCATCGACGCCCCGCTCCGGGAGGCGAAGCGTGAGGCGGTCATCGACCACGTCGCGCCGGCGTTCGACGCGCTCAGCGAGACCGGCGAGGTCCGTCACTGGTCGCACACGTTCTGGGGCGAGGACGAACTCGGGACGAACGTGGTGCGCGTCGTCGCCGCGACCGACGACCCCGAGACGGCCGCCGCGCACGTTCACGACGCGTTCGCCGAGTTCGAAGACGGGACGGAGTACCGCGTGACCGTCCCCGCCGACCTGACCCGGGTCCGCGACTTCTGGGGCGACGAGGTGGACACGTGGCTCGCGGCACGAGCACGGCTCTCCACGCTC
>PXSB01000091.1 GCA_003023185.1 Halobacteriales archaeon QS_9_67_17
GTCGTAGTTTTCTCCCTTCTTTCACCCGCCGCGTAGACTCATCCGTACCGGACGGATCGTGTCGTCGGACCGAACGCTGATGATGTGTAACGAAAGGGTCCGAGTGGGACCCCCACTCGACGGACCAGTGTCGGAGTGTGTACCAGCCCCCAGACTGGCGTGTGGGCGCGCCGTAACCGACGGCACTCAGCGGCAAGCCGCTGTAAGTGTACCTTAATTTCCACCATTATCAATGTACAGGTCAGTAAGGCGGAACTAATGAGTCATAAACTACGTCAGGGCGAAGGAACCGGGCCGGAGGCCCGGACCCACTCGACGGAGTGGTTTCCCGTCCGCTCTCCCCCTTCGAACGGTTGCACTGCATCCGAGGAACGCTCGATAGCCGAGCCGCCGCGGCGCAGTGCGTCCCAGTATCGTTCTACATCGGACAAAATAATGTAGGGTGACGCGCCGGTGCCCGGCCGAGCGATGACCGTCCGAGTGCGTGCGGACGGGTGGGACCGAGCGGGACCAAGTGGGCGGCACCGCCGCGAACGGACGGCCGTCGACCGCGAGCAGGAGGTGACCGGGCGAGGGCTTTCCACGCCCCGCCGTCCCCGTCGTCCTTGGAGTCACTCTCCGCTGAGCACTGCCCGGGACTGCGAGGGGTATTTTACTCCCCGACGCCCACGGACGCGTATGAGCCTGACGAGCGAGACTGCGCTGGCCGAACTGCGCCGCGACTTCCACCGCTACCCCGAACCCGCGTGGCGGGAGTTCTACACTACCTCCCGAATCGTCGACGAGATAGAGCAGATCGGCGTCGACGACCTCTACGTCGGTCGCGAAGTGCTCGCCGACGGCGAGCGGATGGGCGTCCCCGACGACGGGGAACTCGCCGCGTGGCACGAGCGCGCTCGCGAAGCGGGCGCACGCGAAGATGTCCTCGACAAGACCGAAGGCGGCTACACCGGTGCCGTCGCCGTCCTCGAACGCGGCGAGGGGCCGACCGTCGGCCTCCGGGTCGACATCGACGCGCTCCCGCAGCGAGAGGCCGACGACGCGGAGCACACCCCCGCCGTCGAGGGGTTCCGCTCGGAGGTCGAGGGGCACATGCACGCCTGCGGGCACGACGCCCACGCGACCATCGGATTGGGCGTCCTGCGACAGATGAAGACGGCCGACTTCTCGGGAACGCTCAAGGTGTTCTTCCAGCCGGCCGAGGAGGTCGTCGGCGGCGGGAAGGCGATGGCCGAGTCCGGCCATCTCGACGACGTGGACGAACTGCTGGCCTGCCACGTCGGTCTCGATCACCCGACGGGTGAGGTGGTCGCGGGCATCGACGGGTTCCTCGCCGTCTCCCACATCCACGCCGAGTTCACTGGCCACCCCGGCCACGCCGGCGCGCGCCCGGAAGAGGGGAACAACGCGGTGCAGGCGATGGCATCGGCCGTCCAAGGGCTGTACGGCATCCCGCGTCACTCCGACGGCGCGACCCGCGTGAACGCCGGCCGCGTCGAGGGCGGCACGGCCACGAACATCATCCCCGAGTCCGCCCGCATCGAGGCGGAGGTGCGCGGCGAGACGACGGAGCTGAAGGAGTCGATGCTCGACCGCGCGCGCGACGCGCTGGAGGGTGCCGCGACGCAGTACGGCTGTACGGTCGACACCGAACTCATCGGCGACGCACCGAGCGCGACCAGCGACGAGGGGCTGGTCGACCTCGTGCACGAAGTCGCGGGCGGCGTCACGGGGGTCGACTCCCGACTCCGGCGCGACACGCTCGGCGGCAGCGAGGACGCGACCTACCTGATGCAGCACGTACAGGATCAGGGCGGCCGCGCCTGCTACGTCGGCGTCGGCACCTCACACCCCGGCGGCCACCACACCGCCACCTTCGACGTGGAGGAGGCGTCCATCCCGGTCGGCATCGACACGCTCGTCGGCACTATCGAGCGTCTCGGCGCGGGCGACTGATTCCGTTCACTCCGTTCATCACCGTTCAGCGGCCTGAACGCGGCCGAACGGCGTGGCCCCCTTATCTATCCCCGGCGGATACGGTCGAGTGCAATGAGCCTGAAACGATACGCCGCGATGCTGCTCGCGGCACTGGTCGTCACGGCCGGCGCGGCCGGTGCAGTCGCCGCCGCGCCCGGCAGTGGTAACGCGCCCGACGACGCGGGCCCGAACGAGAACGCGAACGACGCGGCCACGGACGCCGCAGACGACGGCGACGGTGACGCGTCCGACGCGAGCGATGCTAACGACGCGAGCGCGGCCGACGAACGGCGCGGCCCGCCGACCGACATGCCCGAGCAGGTGCCCGACCACGTCGGGGAGATTCACGACCTGATCAACCAGTTTATCGACGGGAGCGTCTCCGACCTCGGGAGCGCGGTCAGCGACGTGACGCCGGACGACGAGAGCGACGCCGCGAACGACAGCGACGCGTCCAGCACGGACTCGGCAAGCGAGACGCCAGCCTAACGACGTTTCGACGTAGCCGCGTCGCTTTTTATAATACCCGGCAGTCAGTACTTCGGCTTCGCGCCGGTTTTCGCGTACACGTCCTCCATGATGCGGTCGCGCTCCGACTGCCACGCGGCGAAGTCGCCGGGAGCGTCGGGGTACGACTCGTAGTGCGCGAGCAGGTCGTCGGCGATGTCCTTCGTCGCGTACAGGTCACGCAGCGTGTCGAGATGGCCGCGCGCCTTCCAGAGCGTCTTGAGCGCGAGCCACGGCGAGACACCCGACGACCCGGAGTAGAGCGCGTCTGCGATCTGCTTGCCCGGGAGCGCGCCGGCCAGCGCCGTCAGGTCGCTGATCTCGTAGGCCGTCGAGAAGATGTTGTACACGTCGAGCGCGGCGTAGCGCGCGCCGAAGTGGTCGATGACGCGGCTGTTGTACTCCCACAGCGACTCCTCGCTCGCGTCGCCCGTCTCGATGGCCTCGATGGCCTGCTCGGCGGCGTACTTGCCGGCGTAGGCCGCGCCAGCGATTCCGCCGCCGGAGATGGGATTCACGTGAGCCGCCGAGTCGCCAGCGGCGATGAAGCCGGGCGCGACTGCCGAATCGTACGTCCGGCGGGTGGGCAGTGCCGCGCCGAGCTTGTCGACGACCGTTCCGTTCTGGAACTCCGGGCGGTCGGCGATGTCCTCACGGAGGTCGTCGACGAGCTTCATCGGCTCCTCGTTCATCTGGAAGCCGAGCCCGACGTTGATCTCCGTCGGCGTGCGCGGGAAGTACCAGAGATATCCCGCCGAGCGTTTCGTTGGCTTGAGCACGAGCGCGTCCGACCAGTCGACCGGCTCCTCCACCTCGATGATCTCGCGGTACGCGGAGGAGAACTGCGAGTAGCGCACGTTCGTGTCGAAGGTCGTCCCGGAGAAGTCCGTCTTCTCTTGGAGGATGGAGAGCGCGCCGGCACAGTCGAGCACCATCTCCGCGTCGTACTCCACGGGGTCGCCGCCCCGGCTCGCCGTGAGGCCGACCACGCGGCCGTCGTCGTTCTGCTGCACGTCCTGTACGACCGTGTCGTAGTGGAACGTCGCGCCGGCCGCGTCGGCCGTGTCGATGAGGAGTCGGCCGTACTCCATGCGGTCGATGACGGCGAGTTCGCCCGGGACGGGAATGTCGAGTTCGACGCCCTGTCGCGGCACCTCGAAGCGGCCGTGGTCCACCTCCGTGTTCGTGAACGCCGGTTCGAGCGTCGACTTCGGGATCGCCGACGGGAACTTGTTCGCCCCCTTCAGCGCGTCGCCGCAGGCGATGTGGCCAGCCTCCTCCTCGGATTTCCGTTCGACGACGGCAACGTCGAAGCCCGCTTGGCCGAGCGTCGCGGCGGCGTAACACCCGGAGGTGCCGGCACCGACGACCGCAACGTCGACGGAGTGTGTACTCATTATCTGCACTGGCCTCCGGACGGCTAAAACTCTTTTTCAACCGACGGAGCCCACCTCAGCGGTAACCGGCCAGCGGTCGGGCGACGCGACACTGTCGACCGTGCGGGGGGAGGGGTGTCTGTCCCATTCCGAATGGAAAACGCATATGCGCGCTGCCCGAGAGCCGAGCGTATGACGAGCGTCAAGGAGTTCCGGGTGGCCGAGCCCGCCACGCCGGAGCAACTGGGCCGGGGGGCGTTCATCTTTACCGACGACTACTCCGTCTTCGACTGGGGGAAGATGCCCGACGCGATCCCGGACAAGGGTGCGGCTCTGTGTGCGATGGGTGCGGCCAACTTCGAACTGCTCGAAGCCGCGGGCATCGACACCCACTACCGCGGCGTCGTAACCGACGACGAGCCGAAGCCGCTCGCCGACACCACGACCCCGCCCCGCGAGATGGCTATCGCCCTGACGCGCGTGCCCGACCTGCCACACGAGGGGCGCGACTACGACTACGACGCCTTCCACGCAGCGGGCGGCGACAACTATCTCGTCCCGCTGGAGGTCGTCTTCCGAAACGCGGTGCCCGTCGGCTCCTCGCTCCGCTCGCGCGGCACGCCCGCCGAGTACGGTCTCGACCGCGACGAGTGGCCCGACGGCCCCGTCGACCTGCCGGAGCCGGTCGTCGAGTTCTCCACGAAGTTCGAGTCGTCCGACCGCTATCTCTCCCGCGCCGAGGCCGACCGCATCACCGGCGCGGCCAAGGTCGACGAACTCGAAGCGCTCGCACGCGAGGTGAACGACCTCGTCACCGAACGCGCCGCGGCCGCCGGTCTCGTCCACGAGGACGGCAAGATCGAGTGTTGTTACCACGACGGCGACCTCCTCGTCGCGGACGTGGTCGGCACGTTCGACGAGAACCGGTTCTCCTACGACGGCCAACAGCTCTCGAAAGAAGTCGTCCGCCAGTACCACAAGCGCGAACAGCCGGCGTGGGTCGCGGCCGTCAGCGAGGCGAAGGACCGCGCCGAACGCGAGAACGTCGCCGACTGGCGCGAACTGTGCGACCAGCAACCTGATTCGCTCCCGGACTCCGTCATCGACGCGGCTCGCGACATGTACACCGCCGGCGCGAAGCCCCTGTTAGACCGGACACCGAAACTCGGCCAGTAACCTATCTTCTCTCGTGATACACTCTGCGCCCGTGTTCGGCTGCCCCGAAACCGTGATACCGCTCTCCAGATTAGTCACGCGAACAGTGTACGTGACCTCCAAAGCCGGAAGCCACCCCTAAATAATGTTCCCCCGTCGTCGGGGAGTTGCACGTCAAGCAGTATGGTCACGTCGCTCTCCGACTCAGCGCCCTTCTCTGCGCTGGAAGAGCTCGGGTCGAGCGGGCCATCGTCCTTCGATAGCATGTCCACCGTCTCGAAATCGAACGTCACTTTGAGCATTTGCGTCTCCTCTCCGTTACGTCATTTCGCACACACGACCAGTGAACACACGCCCGCTTAACTGGCTCCCGTCGAATAGACACAAAGCGTAGTAGGTAGGATAGCAGTGCGTTCACTGCTACCGGAGCGCCAGCGGAGGTGAACCGCCGTCGCGGAGCGCAGGCGACAGAATGGTAAACAGCGCTGAAAATCAGCATAAGATATATATTATGCCCGTCAGTTGGAAAGTCATAGGATGTCCAGACGGTTTTATTACGCAAAGTTGGATTTCAATGCTCAGGTCACGTCAGTCACCGATGCGACGGGAGTCGGCGGAAAAGCGAAAACCCAACAAACTCTTGACGAATTTTTCAATGCAGATGACTTGGTAATCGAAAGTGGCGGGGCCGAGTGGAGATTCGGGGCCACTCGTGACCATAATAACGAATTTGTTGTCGGGAATTTCGGTAAGCTGTTTGAGGATGAGCCTACGACTTACGATGAATCTCGGGGAAAGTTTGTTACGGAAGATGCGGAGCAAGTCGCTGAAGCGTCTATGTTCTTGGCTCATTACGCTATGAACTTTATTGTATTCACGCAACGCCAGCGAATCGGTTATAATCAGTTTGTAGAAGCTTTCTCAAAGGGATATAATGAGTGGTCAGGAGTTCCTGAAGCGCTTACTCTACCATTCATTACGCCGACCGACGAATTGGAGCGTATTATAGATCAAACTAAAGTTAGAGTGTTGAACTTTGACCTTGAGCCAACTAATCCCTTCCCACAAGACGGTATGCAGGAACTTGACGAAGAAATCAAGAATATGAAAGCTGAAGAGGTGGAACTTGATGCTGAGGCAGATGGTGGATTGAATCCAGAAAACGAATTGCTACAGTCCGCTCTCGCATTTGCTGAGACTAAGTATGGAGATGTGAAAGTGGTCTACGAGGAGAATAACGAGACGCACGAATTTAATACCAAAAGCGTACCAGCAAGTACCCGTATATCAGAACCCTCCAATCTTGAAGACCTAATAGCGAAATCACGGCCCCTTATCAACCGAGCAGAACAACTATTAGAATGAATGACCGACGGGTTCTGGCAAAGTGCCCGAAAATATGGGTTTACAAACATATTTACTGATTTAGACTTTGTACTCTCTTTAGTTTTCCTGCTCGCTTCAATAATAGGTGAATATGCTGTGGGATGGCCAATTGTGAATAATAAGATTGTCAATCTTTCAACAACACTTTCATTCTCACTCATTGCATTCATTCTCACTGGTTTGGCCGTCTTAGCTTCATTCTCTGATTCAGATTTCCTGAAATTACTCAAGAACTTAGATATATACAGTGAAATTATGTTTAGCTTTCAATTTACACTGTATCTTGCAATGACTGTTGCAATTGTAGGTATAATCATACAGAGCTACAGTCTTCCACAGTGGTTCTTTTTCATATTTTTATTCTTTTTTATTTATATGTTTTTCTCCCTAACCCGCTTTGTCAGACTGATTGTGGAGCTTGGTGAGAAGCAAGCGGAGTTTGAGGAAGCAAAGACGGGGTAAATCGGGTCGTATGCGAGATTCTGCTCTCTCGCGTGGTAGCCCTGCTGTCCCCCGAAACGGATTCTCGCGTTATAAAGAACCTCTAAGGGTTTCTCAGTTCGTCCCATCCAAACCTTTTGCTTCTGACTAAGTGTTATTCAAATAGAACGTTTGCGTGAGTCGAATCGAAGACTTGGCCGAATAAGGGGGCGCTTGGACAGGTGGCTTATAAACGTGCCACTGCTGTCCTGTCCTTTCGCTTCAGCAAGAGGGCAAGTGGGTCGGGGCGGATTTGAACCGCCGGCTTCCTCCGTGTGAAGGAGGTGTCATAACCGGACTAGACCACCGACCCGGCGGCGAGATGTATCGCCGGGCCGCTCTTAAGAACTACGCTTCCGCCCGGTACTCCTCGATCCGCTCGCGGGCGTCCTCGATGGCCTCGTTGGCCTCTCCTTCCGCGCGCTCCTGCAGCTCGGCCAACTCGGTCTTGATATCTTCGAGGCGACTGTCTTCGGGCTCCTCCTCGCGCCCGGTCAGCTCGCGGAACCGCTCCTCGACGGCGGATACCTCCTCGGCGACCCCGGCCTTCGCCGTCTCGCCGGCTCGTTTCAGGTAGTACCGCGCGTCCTCGAAGTGTTTGTTCACCATGTCTAAACCGACGCCACACGAGAGTAAAACGCTTGTGGGCACCGATCTGTCGGTTTCGTCCGGGTGCGGTCGGGCGATACTTCTCGATCCGGGACCGTAACATTTTATAACTCTTAGGCCGACCTAAAAATGTGGTCGCGTTGCGGGCGCGGCGCATGTGCCTTGTTGGGCCACGCGCCGAGAACGCGCGCACGCCGACCTGAAAACCGTGGCATCCCGGCCTGCTCGGCCGGACCTGTCCTCCCTGTCCCTTCGACGTGTCGCCCTCCACAGCGACCACGTCGAGCACTCGTCTGCGTTCGGTTCAGTACTCCGGCGACTCCTCGGTGACGCCCTCGCGAGCGTTCACGAGTCGTGCCAGCGTGAACAGCGCGTCCGAGAGCCGGTTGAGGTAGGTGACCACCTCGGCGTTGATCGGCTCGTCGCTCGCCAGCTCGACACAGCGGCGCTCGGCGCGCCGGCAGACCGACCGCGCCTGATGTAGTCGCGCGCCGACCTCGCTCCCGCTCGGGAGGATGAACGACTCCAGCGGCTCCAGTTCGCCGTCGTGGCCGTCGATGACCGTCTCCAGCCAGTCCGTCGCGTCTGCGGTCATGTGCGGCGCGTCTTCGTCGTCCGTGTCGGGATTCGCGAGGTCGGCCTGAATCACGTGGAGGTGGTTCTGGATCTCGCGGAGCTGGTCGTCAACGTCGTCGTACCCCGAGGATCGGAGCACGCCGATGGCGGAGTTCACTTCGTCGACGGTGCCGTACGCCTCGATGCGCTTGCTCGTCTTGGACACCCGCGACATGTCCCGCAGGTCGGTCATCCCCTCGTCGCCGCGTCCGGTGTATATCTTCATACAGCACGGTACAACTGCGAGTGGTTTAAGACGTTCTTCCTGACCCGTCGAGCAGAGTACGAGAGCCACCGTATCGACGACTGCCGGATCGCTTTTGCGCCGTGTTCCCTAACTGCTGGCATGCAGGCGAGCCACATCGACCACGTGAATCTCAACGTTCCGACCGACGGAAAGCAGGCGGCGCGACAGTTCTACGAGCGGGAACTCGGTTTCACGCTCGAAGATAGCCTGTACGAGGCGGGGGAGAAGCCGTTCTTCGACGTGCGGCTCTCCGCCACTGGCGTCGTTCATCTCTGGCCGACGGACTCCTTCGAGCCACCGGAACGGACGAACTACGACCACGTCTGTATCGTCGTCGAGGAGGACAGCGAGACCGTGAAATCCCGGCTCGCCGACGCCGGTGTCGAGATAGAGAAACAACTCGACGCACCGCTCGGCGCGACCGGTGTGGCGGGTGCGGTGTACGTGCGGGACCCGTTCGGCTACCGGATCGAACTCAAGAGCCGGGTCTGAGAGTATCGGCCTCGACGACATACGTCCAGAGGACCGAACCACCCGCAGAGACCGACGCAAGAACCGTCACCGGCGCTCTCCGCGCCGCGTCGCGGGTATCACGACACAGGGCGTATCCGGCACCGAGACGCGAATCCGGTACGTTCAGGTGAATCCCGCTGAAACAGTCAGCTATGAGCCTTGAACTCGACCGGGAGTGTCCCGTCTGCGGCGAGCCGAAGACGTTCTACCGTGCGGCCGCGATGGAGATGCATCTCGGCACGAAGGTGAAGTGGCACTGTCCCGACTGCGAGTACGGCTTCGTCCGCATCGACGACGCCGTCGACACCGACGCCGACGCGAGCGCCTGAACCTACTCGTCGAGCGCCTGCCACGAGAGGCGCGGATTGCGCGCGGCCTCCGTCTGGTCGATCCGGCCGACCGCGGTGCGGTTGGGCGCGTCGGCGAGCGTCTCGCCTGAACTCGACTTCGCCGCGTCGAACGCCGCGGCCAACTGGTCGAGCGTCCGCTTCGACTCTATCTCCGTCGGCTCCGTCATCAGCGCCTCCGGCACGATCTCTGGCCACTTCGTCGTCGGCGGGTGGACGCCGAAGTCCAACATCCGCTTGGCGGCGTCGGCGGCGTCCTGCTCCCCGGCCGACGCGACGAACTCGTGGTGGAACGGCCCGAACGGGATCTCGTAGTCGATCTGTTCGGCGAGATAGTTTGCGTTGAGCACGGCCTTCGCGCTCGCGTCCGTGAGCCCGCTGTCGCCGAGCCGCGTGATGTACGCGTGGGCCTTCAGCAGGACGAGCCAGTTGCCGTCGTAGCCGTGGACCTTTCCGATGGTTCGCTCGGGCGTGTACCGCTCGTAGGTGTCGCCCTCCTCGCGGATATGCGGGTCCGGCAGGAACTCGCGCAGTTCCTCAACGACGCCGACGGGGCCGGCTCCCGGCCCGCCGCCGCCGTGTGGCGTGGCGAACGTCTTGTGGACGTTGTAGTGCATCACGTCGAAGCCCATGTCGCCGGGACGGGCACGGCCCAACAGCGCGTTCAGGTTCGCGCCGTCGTAGTAGAGCAGTCCGCCGACGTCGTGGACCATGTCGGCGATCTCCTCGATGTCGCGCTCGAACAGGCCGAGCGTGTTCGGATTCGTGAGCATCAGCGCGGCCGTCTCCTCCGAGAGCGCGGCGTCGAGCGCCTCGGTGTCGACCCGGCCGTTCTCGTCCGAGGGGAGCGACACCACGTCGTAGCCGGCCATCGCCGCCGAGGCGAAGTTCGTCCCGTGGGCCGACTCGGGGACGATGACCTCGCTCCGGTCGTCGCCGTTCGCCTCGTGGTACGCCTTCGCGATCAGGATGCCCGTGAACTCCCCGGCCGCGCCCGCGGGCGGCTGGAGCGTCACCGCGTCCATCCCGCCGATGTCGGCGAGATACCCCTGCAGTTCGTGGAGCACCTGTAAGGTGCCCTGACTCGCCTGCTCCGAGCGGTCCGGGTGGACCGAGGCGTCCGGTCGCGCCGCGAGGTCCTCGGTGAACTTCGGGTTGTACTTCATCGTACACGACCCGAGCGGGAACGGCCCCGACTCGACGCCGTAGTTCATCTCCGAGAGGCGCGTGTAGTGTCGGGCCAGCTCCGGCTCCTCGACCTCCGGCAGTTCCACGCTGTCGCGCGTCAGGTCGTCGGGCAGCGGTGACTCCACCGTCACCTCGCTGGTCCCCTTCTCCGAGAGCAGCGGCTCGTACGTCTCCTCGGAGGTCTGCCAGCTCGCCTGCTCGAAGTGAAGCGGCTCCTCGTCCTCGCTCGCCCGCTCCACCGGGTCTTGCTGGCTCATCGTGTCACCTCCGCGAACGCCTCGATAAAGCCATCGAGCGCCGGTTCGTTCGTCTCCGTCACACATACCTGTACCTCGTGATCATCGACCGCGTGGACCGCGTACCCCTCGGATTCGAGGTCGGAAGCAACCGTCTCCGCGGGCTGGTCGACCTGCGCGACGAACTCGCGGAAGTGGTGGCGGTCGTGGACCGGTGCCTGTACGCCCGACAGCGCGTCCAGTCGCGCGGCCGTCTCCTGTGCGCGGCGCACGCAGTCGTTCGCCAGCTCGACCAGCCCGTCCGGGCCGAGATAGGCGGCGTGCATGGCGGTGCGGAGCGCGACCCACGCCTGATTCGAGCAGATGTTCGAGGTGGCCCGCTCCCGACGGATATGCTGTTCGCGGGTCTGGAGCGTGAGCGTGTACGCCCGTCGGCCGGTGTCGTCCTCGCTCGCGCCGACGAGCCGTCCCGGCACCTGCCGGAGGAACTCGCGGTCGTCGCGGCAGGCGAACAGGCCGAGACCGAAGCCGTACGCCGACGGGAGTCCCAGCGCGCTCCCGTCGCCGACCACCACGTCCGCGCCGACGCTCGCCGGCTCTTCGAGCACGCCGAGCGCGACGATGTCCGTCCCGAGCGTGAACAGCGCGTCGTGGTCGTCAGCGAGCGTCCCGACCGTGTCGAGATTCTCCTCGACGGTTCCGCGGACGGTCGGATTCTCGGCGTACACCATCGCCACGCTCTCGTCCACCGACTCGCGGAGCGTCTCGCTATCGACGTTCGCGTCGTCAGTCGGATACGTCTCGACCGCGAGGTCCGTCCCGGTGACGTAGTTCTCCAAGACGCTGCGCCGCCCGTCGTGGAGCAGGTCGGGGACGAGCACGCGCGTACCCGAGACGGAGCGGAGCCGCGCCGCGAGCGTGGCGGCCTCGCCCAGCGCCGTCGCGGCGTCGTACATCGAGCAGTTAGCGAGGCCGAGCCCCGTCAGCTCGACGAGCATCGACTGGAACTCGAACAGCGCCTGCAGGAACCCCTGTGCCACCTCCGGCTGATACTGGGTGTAGGAGGTGATGAACTCCGAGCGGTCCGAGAGGTGGTCGACGACGGACGGGACGTAGTGGTCGTAGTGGCCGCGACCGAGGAACTCCACGAGGTCGTCGTTGCGGCCGAGCGTCGCCGCCACCTCGGCGCGTGCTGCCTGCTCGCTTCGTGCCGGGATGTCGAACGACCCGTCGAACCGCACGGCGTCGGGGATATCGAACAGCGCCTCCTCGTCGCTGACACCGATTGCGTCCAGCATCGCGGCCGTCTCCGCGTCGGTGTGTGGTGCGTACGGCGAGCCACTGGCGCTGCGCCCGCTCATACCCCGACCACCCGTCGTCCGTCACCACGCTGCGCTCCCCGCTGTGGTTTAATCATGTGTAATGATACGGGCGCTCGATTAAGAGTAGTTCGTTCCCGGGTGGCGCGGCCGGCACTTTGCGTGGATCTGATCATCGCTGCTCGTCGGCCCGCTCTCGCGACCCGCGCGACGGCTCACTCCGTCTGGTCGCGGTACTCGCCCGCCGAGAGCAGGGTGTCCAAGTCGGGGTCGTCCGGCTCGATTTCGAGCATCCAGCCGTCCTCAAACGGCGACTCGTTGACGAGTTCCGGCTCGTCGAACAGCCGCTCGTTCACGGCCGCGACCTCGCCCGAGACGGGCGCGTACAGGTCCGACACCGCCTTGATCGACTCGATGACGCCGAACTCCTCGCCCTGTGAGAGCGTGTCGCCCTCTCGTGGCAGTTCGACGAACACCACGTCGCCGAGTTCGTCCTGTGCGAAGTCGGTGATCCCGACGCGGACGACGCCGTTCGGGTGCGCCCACTCGTGTGATTCTCTGTACCGACAGTCGTCGCGGATCTCGAAGCTCATCGTTCGTAGAAGGGTAGCTGTTGGACGCGGGCGCTCTTCTGTCCACCCCGGACGACCACCCGCACGTTCGTCCCGGGGTCGGCGTACTCCGTCGGGAGATACCCCATGCCGATAGGGGCATCCAGCGTCGGACTCATCGTCCCCGACGTGACCTCGCCGATGACGTGATTCTCCGTGCTCACGATGTCGTAGCCGTGCCGCGGCACGCCCCGCTCGGTGAGCTGGATGCCGACGAGTCGCTCCTCAGGGTCGTCCGCCGCGAGCGCGTCCCGCCCGACGAACGACGTGTCGAGGTCGACCGCGAAGTCGATACCGGCCTCGAACGGGGTTCGGGGACCCGACTCGATGTCGAAATCCTGTCCCGACAGCAGGAAGCCGGCCTCGATGCGGAGGGTGTCGCGCGCGCCGAGCCCACAGGGCTGGACCGTCGCGCCGTCGTCCGTCACGTCGGCCAGCGCCGTCCACACCGTTCGGGCGTCCGACGCCGACAGCAGGAGTTCGACGCCGTCCTCGCCCGTGTAGCCGGTGCGGGCGACGAGACAGTCGACGCCGGCCACCTCGGTCGAGACGGCGGTGAACCGCGCGATGTCCGCCACCGACGCCGCGGTCGTCTCCGCCGCGATGGCGACCGCGTCCGGACCTTGGAGCGCGAACATCGCGTACTCGTCGGTCGCGTTCTCGACGACGGCGTCCAGCCCCCACTCGTCGCGGTGGTCGGTCCACCGCTCGTGCATCCGGTCGTCGTTGCCGGCGTTGGGGACGAACAGATACGTCTCGCCGTCGGGGAGCAGATAGACGACGGTGTCGTCGATGATCTGTCCGTCGTCGTTCGTGATGGCGGCGTACTGCGCGTCGCCGGGGTCGAGCGCGGCGACGTCGTTGCTCGTCAGCCGATTCGTCAGCTCGGTCGCGTCGGGTCCGGACACCTTGATCTCGCCCATGTGAGAGACGTCGAAGAGTCCGGCCGACGACCTGACTGCGTCGTGTTCGGCCCGGATACCGTCGAACTCGACGGGCATGTCCCACCCGCCGAACTCGGTGAACTTCGCCCCGCGCTCGGCGTGTACCTCGCGCAACGGCGGCTTCCGAAGGGCCATGTTCCGACCCTGACGCGCCCGGCGTTAATACGTTCGGTTCTCTCCTCGACGGTGGTGCATCCGCCGCCCTCAGAAGCCGGCCTCCCGTCGGTTCTATCGGCGCGCAGTCGTCGGAAGCGGCGCGGCCGAGTCAGCTATCCGGTCACGTCGACTTCTCGGTGATGTACAGGTCGTAGTAGCCGCTGCCGTCGTAGGAGTCGACCAGCACGTACAGGTCCGCCGAGTCGTCCGGGTTGTCGACCGTGATCGTCTCCTGTGAGTCGGTGGAGATGGAGCGATAATCGTAGCTGCTCGTCGACGGGCAGGTGCCGCTGCCCGTGTTCACGTACAGGTCGAAGTCGGCGTCGCTCGGCCCGTCCAACTCGACTTCGACCTGACAGGGGTCGGTGTAGTTCCACGCGTACGACCAGCAGTCATCGTCCGTGTAGTCGGCCAGATACTCGCCGGTGACGCTCGCCGTCGTCGACTTGTCGCCGCAGGTACCGCCACCGCCGCCACCGCCGCTCGTGGGGTCGGTGTCGACGGCGTTGTTCGGGTCGACGCGCCCGCTCCCCTGTTTGTCGCTCGACAGTCCGATGTCGACGGCGGTGTCCTTCAGATGCGTGCGGAGTTCGGTGTTCGAGAGACTCCACTGCGCGAGGGTGAGGCCGGCCGACCCGCCGACGACCGGCGTCGCCATGCTCGTGCCGGAGATCTTCCGGTAGCCGTCGTCGGTCCACGTCGAGAGCACGTCCGTGCCGGGGGCACACAGCTCGATCTCGCTGCCGTAGTTCGAGTAGGAGGCGAGCGTGCCGTCCGGGTCGAGCGCCGACACGGCGAGACACTCGCTGTACGCCGCTGGATACGAGACGTTGTTCGTCCCGTCGTTGCCGGCCGCGGCGACGATGAGACTCCCGTTGTCGTAAGCGTACGAGACGGCGTTCTTCATCGTGTCCGTGTAGCCGCCGCCGCCGAGCGAGAGGTTGATCACCTCTGCCCCTTGGTCGGCGGCCCACGTGATCGCGTCGGCGATGTCGCTCGTGGAACCCGAGCCAGATTCCGAGAGCGCGCGCCCGGAGAGGATCGAGGAGTTCCCGATGCCGGTCGCGCCCTCGCCATTGTCCGTCTCGCCGGCCGCGATGCCCGCGACGTGGGTGCCGTGGTACTCGTCGGAGAGCACGTCCGGATACGGGTCGGCGTCGTCGTCGACGAAGTCCCGCCCGTAGTTCGAGACGGAGCCGTCCATGTTACCGTCGAGGTCCGGATGATCGTACTTGATCCCCTGATCGACGACGGCGACCGTGACAGACGAGTCGCCGAGCGTCGTGTCCCACGCGTCGTTCGCGTTCACGTCCTGATCGGCGTACTGGTCGCCGTACTTGGGGTCGTTGGGGGTGTAAAACGCCTCGTGTTCGGTGTTCTCCTCCACGTACTTCACGTGGTCCGTCTCGCGGAGTCGTCGCTCGAACTGCTCTTTGGCCGTCTCGTCTGCCTCCGCCGGGAGTGCGACCGTCACCGACCGAATCGGGTCGTTCGCGCCGACGATCTCTTCGCCGCCGCGGAGTCGCTCGCGGACGACCGCCCGGTGGTCATCCGCGGCCGCTGTAACGCCGACCAGCAGTTCCGTCCGGTCGGTGCCGCCCTGCTCACCGGTCGCCGTCCCGACGAACGCGACGGCACCCGCCGCGGCAGTTGCACGCAGTACGTTCCGCCGTGTCGCGCTACCGTGGTCTGACATCGACGTGCCGACTGCATCTGCCACCTTCTTAACTTTATTGCAATAATCTAAAGCTAATGAAAAGCCGCCCCACGCGGCGCATCGGTAGCCGTATCCGTCTACCGGCGCTGTCTCGGGTATGGACGAGGCCGAACCGGCCCGCGTTGGGGTGTTCGTCGACGGGCCGAACGTGTTTCGCGAGGAGTTCGACGTGGACCTCGACGACATCCGGGAAGCGGCACGCGCGGAGGGTCGGCCCACGCTCCGTCGCCTATATCTCGACGAGGGCGCGCCGCCGGAGCTGATCCGCGCCGCGGAGGCGCGCGGTTTCGAGGTGACTGTAACGAGCGGCGATGTCGACGTGAAGTTGGCCGTCGACGCGACTGAGTTCGTCGTCGACGGCGCGCTGGACGCGCTGGTGGTCGTCTCCCGCGACACGGACTTCAAGCCGACCGTCGAGGTGGCGAACCGCTACGGCCTTCGGACGGTGGCGCTGGCTCCGGGTGCACACGGCAGTTCCGACGCGCTCGCGAACGCCGCACACGCGGCGCTCACTCTCGATACCGAGTAGATCTCGGATTCAAAAGTCGTAGGAAATGGCCTCGCCGCCACAGTTAGGACACGTCTCTATCTCACCGCCGAGATTCTTGCCGCACCGTCGACACTCGTGCAGCACTTCCGCGTCGTCCGCTCGACATCGCCACCGGATCAGAGGTCGTACGTGCTGACTTCGCCGCCACACACCGGACACGCGTCCACTCGCTCGTCCGGCTTCGCTCCACAGAGCCGGCACATCGAGGTCGGTCGGTCCAACTGGTCGCTGGTGGGTCCGTCTCGGTCACGCGCTGCCATCTTTGTGATTTGTTCACAATGTCTGGTTCTTAATGAAAGTTCCTACTGTTTTGCGCGAGTATTCAGATACGTGGATCGTCGCTCGGCCGAGAACCCGTTCCGGGTGGGACTGAAAGGGGCCGGTCGAGCAACCGGGGGCTTTCTACACCCGGTTGCTGGCTCGTCCGACTAGATTGTTTTATCTGAGTACTACTATTTTCGCGGGGGGTGGCCGGGTATCCTTTCACGCCGCTCCGTGCTGATAGGCGCGTGGCGTCCCTGCCCGTGCTCGTCCCCGGGATCTGTGACTGGAGCGCGCGGAGGCAGCCGGTCTGCTCGGCATATAGGTGCTCTCCGTCGCGTGGTTGGTCGCCGAGGCCGCCGGGCTCGTGACGCTCCTGTAAGGCCAGCGTTTTGCTGTCTCGGGCGGTATCCAGCATCGTGGCTCCGATCTTGGACAATCACCTCCATCTCGACCCGGTGAACGGCCGCGGCGCGGTGGCCGCCGAAGAGTTCGCCCGCGCCGGCGGCACCCACCTGCTCGTTCTGAACAAACCCTCGTGGTCGCTCGTCGGCGAGGTGGACGACGAGGCCGGCTTCCGCGAGACGTTCGACCTCACGGTCGAGGTCACGCGGGCGGCGAGCGAGACGCTGCCGGGCCGCGCGTGGCCCGTACTCGGCGTCCATCCCGGCCTGATCTCCCGGCTGGTCGACCGCGGCTACACGCCCGAGGAGGCCCGCGACCTGATGCAGGCGGGACTCGACGTGGCCGGCGAGTACGTCGCCGACGGCCCCGCGCTCGCGATCAAGTCCGGTCGTCCCCACTACGACGTAGACGAGGCGGTGTGGGAGGCCTCGAACGCCGTGATGCGTCACGCCTTCGCCGTCGGCGCGGAGGTCGGCTGTTCCGTCCAGCTCCACACGGAGGCCGGAAAGAGGGGCTGCGAGCGGTCGCCGAATCGGGCGACCCGTTCTTAATGGAGACCGATTTCATCGACGACCCGGACCGGCCGGGCGCGGTGCTCGGGCCGAAAACCGTCCCACGCCGGGTGAACTGGCTCCGCGAGGAGGGGTACGACGCCGCGGTGCGGCGCGCGCATGTCGAGACGCCGGCGGCCGTCTACGGCATCGACACCGAGGGAACGCTGACGGACGTCTGACGCGCCCGCCCGGAGACGGCCAGAAGGCCTATTCCCGCGACATCGTTACGGAGACACATGCAACCCGCTAGTGCCGACGACCCCACCTGCTCCGACGCCGTGACGGTGCCCGGCGAACGGGTGTCGTTCCGCAACGACGGGTCGACGGCCGTCGCCTTCCGCGTCGTCCGCCGCCGCGACGACGCCGCTCAGCGTGACCGGATCGAGTTGGCCCCCGACGAGACGACGACGCTCCCGGTGCCCCGCGGGACGGGCGCGGTCACCGTCGAGGTACACGGCCCGGAGACGACGGCGACGACGGCGTTTCAGCCCGGGCGTCGGCCGCCGCTGTTCGCCTACCGCGACGGCACGACGCTCGTCGTTCGCGACTGATTTTTCACGCCCCCGGTCTCATGTCCGGGCATGAAAGAATCGGGATTCAAGGACGTCACCCGCGTGTCGGCGGCGCGCGAGCGACTGCTCGACGCCGTCACCCCCGTCACGGAGACGGTATCACTCCGACTGCCAGAGGCCGACGGGCGCATCCTCGCCGAGGATGTGCGCGCCGCGCGTGACGTGCCACACTACCCCCGTGCCGCGATGGACGGCTACGCCGTGCGCGCCGAGGACACCTTCGGTGCGTCCGGTCGCTCGCCGGCCGTCCTCCGCGAGCGCGAGCGGGACGAACCGGGCGGTTCAGAGGCGGCCGTGCCGGTCCACACGGGCAGCGAGCTCCCGGACGGGGCCGACGCCGTCGTTATGATCGAGGAAACCGACCGCTTCGCCGGCGAGGTCGAGGTGTTCGACGCCGTCGCCGAGGGGGAGAACGTCGCGCCGCCGGGCGAGGACGTGGACGCCGACCAGTTGCTCTACGAGGCGGGCCACCGGCTCCGGCCGTCGGACCTCGGCCTGCTGAAGTCGACTGGCGTCGCACGGATCGACTGCTACGAGCGCCCGACAGTGGGCGTTATCCCGACGGGCGAGGAACTCGTCCAGTCGACCCCCGCGCCGGGCGAGACCATCGAGACGAACGGGCTCACGGTCTCCGCGCTCGTCGAGCGGTGGGGCGGCCGCGCCGAGTACCGCGACGTAGTGACCGACGACGCGGCGGCACTGCGGGCGGCCGTCCAGCGCGACCTGACAAAGGACATTGTCGTGACGACGGGCGGGTCCTCGGTCGGCGAGCGCGACCTCATCCCGGAGGTGGTCGACGACCTCGGCGAACTGCTCGTCCACGGCGTCGCGCTGAAACCGGGTCACCCCTGTGCGCTCGGCGTCGTTGAGGAGACGCCCGTCCTAATGTTGCCGGGGTATCCGGTCGCGTGTATGGTCAACGCCGTCCAGTTCCTCCGACCCGCGCTGAAGGCCGCCGGCCGCATGCCGAACGAGCCGCTCCCGACGACCGAGGCGCGACTGACCCGGAAGATCGCCTCCAGCCCCGGCGAGCGGACGTTCGCTCGGGTGAAACTCGACGCGGAGGGCGACGAGACGCTGGCGACACCGACCCGCGCGTCCGGATCGGGGGTCCTGTCATCCGTCGCGCTCGCCGACGGCTGGGTCGCCGTCGAGGAGGACAGCGAGGGTATCGCCGAGGGCGAGACGGTTGCCGTCCAGAACTGGGAGTACCATGCCTGAACGGAAGGAATTTCGCGACCTCGCCCCGCCCGAGGAGGCCCACGACGCCATCGCGTCGCTCGACCTGACGCCCGGGGCGGAGATGGTGCCGCTCGCGGAGGCGCGCGGTCGCGTGCTCGCCGACCGACTCGACGCCGACCTCGACGTGCCGGGCTTCGACCGCGCGAGCGTCGACGGCTACGCGGTGCAGGCCGCCGACACCTTCGGCGCGGACGAGGCCGACCCCGCCCGTCTCGAACTGATCGGCGAGGTCCACGCCGGCGAGGTACCGGAGGTGACCGTCGGTCCCGGCGAGTGTGCCGAGATCTCGACCGGCGCAGTGGTGCCCGACGGAGCGGACGCCGTGGTGATGGTCGAGCGGACGGACCGGGCGTCGGGCTCCGACGGCGTGCTCGTCCGCACCTCAGTCGCACCGAGCGACCGTATCATGTTCGCGGGCGCGGACGTGGCTGCCGGCGAACGCGCGCTCGGTCCCGGAACCCGGATTACGGCCCGCGAGATCGGCCTGCTGTCCGCACTCGGGGTCGACGAGGTGCCCGTGCGCGGCCGGCCGACGGTCGGCATCGTCTCGACGGGCGACGAGCTCGTCCGGCCGGGTGACTCGCTGGAGAGCGAGGCCGGCCAGATCTACGACGTGAACAGCTACACGGTCGCCGCGGGCGTCGCGGAGGCGGGCGGCGACCCCGAACTGTATCCGCACGCGGGCGACGACCGCGAGGAGATGGAGCGCGTGCTCCGCGAGGCCGCCGACGAGTGTGACCTCGTCCTATCGTCGGGGTCGACCTCCGCCAGCGCAGTCGATGTAATCTACCGGGTCATCGAGGAGCGGGGTGAACTCCTCCTGCACGGCGTCGCCGTCAAGCCCGGCAAGCCGATGTTGATTGGCACACTCGACGACAGCGCCTACATTGGTCTCCCGGGGTATCCGGTGAGCGCGCTCACCATCTTCCGCACGTTCGTCGCGCCGGCCATCCGCCGCGCGGCGGGCGAACCGGAGCCGGCGGGCGCGACCGTTGCCGGGGAGATGGCAGTCGAGGAGCGGTACGCCGAGGGGCGACTCCGCTACATGCCGGCCGGCCTCGTCACGGACCGCGACGGCGACACGCTCGTCTACCCGGTCGACAAGGGGTCGGGCGCGACCACGTCGCTCGTGGAGGCGGACGGCGTCGTCGCTGTCGACCCGGACACGGAGTATCTGAGCGAGGGCGAGACGGTCGATGTGCGACTGTTCTCGCCGGAGGTGCGTCCGCCGTCGCTGTTCGGCGTCGGCGAGGACGACCCGGCGCTCGCGCGCCTGCTCGACCGCGTGGACCGCCCGCGGTATCTCGGACAGGGGTCGCGCCCCGGCCTGCGGCGGGTGCGCGACGGCGTCGCCGACGTGGCCGTGACGAGCGGACCGCAGACGGACCGTGTCGACACCGAGGAGTTGGGCGCGTGGCGTCGCGAGTGGGGACTCGTCGTTCCCGAGGGGAATCCCTCAGACGTAGCCGGTCTCGACTCGCTGGTTGACGACGACCTCGCGTTCGTCAACCGGACGACCGACTCCGGGCTTCGCACGTCGCTGTCGAACGCGCTGGCCGCCCTCGCGGACGAGCGCGGCGTCGACCGCCACGACCTCGTGGACGCCGTCGACGGCTTCGACCGCGCGGTACGCGCCCACGAGTCGCCCGCCCGGCGCGTCCTCGCGGGGAAGGCCGACGCCGGTCTCGGACTACGCGCGACGGCCGAGAAACTCGGCCTCGGCTTCGTCCCCGTCGGGACGGAGACCGTTCGCGTCCTCGCGGTCCCGGAACGGGTCGACAAGCCCGGCGTGCAGCGACTCCGCGAGGCGGTCGCCGAGAGCGGAGATATACTCGACGCCCTCCCCGGATACGCGCGAAGCGACAAAGGGTAAGTCCCCCCACACGGTAGCCTGCGCATGGCGTGCGAGCACGACATCGACCCCGAGTACCTGTTCCCCGCAGACATCGACGTACTGGACTTCGTGAGCGGGCCAAACGGCCCCGCGATCCGATTCGCGGTGCCGTGTCCCGACTGCGGGCAGGCGCTGGAACTGGAGGCCGACGTGCGAGGCAAGAAGGAGTCCGACCTCGAACTGCCGCTCGAAGACGCCGAGGACCCGTACGACTGACCGCCGTCAGTCCGCTGCGGCCGAACCGGCCGCGAACAAGTCGTCGAAGCTCTCGACGCGGTGGTCGCCGAGCACGCACATCCCGCGTCGCTCCGGCCCGTGTCGCTCGACGTGAACGCCGTCGAGTCCCGCGTTCCACGCCGCGCCGATATCCTGTGGCCCGTCGCCGGCGAGCACGCCCTGCCCGTCGGTCACGCCGAGTTCGCTCACCACCGTCCGGACGGGAGCCGGGTCGGGTTTCCACCCCGTCTCGTCCGAACAGCAGAGCACCGCGTCGAACCAGTCGCGGATGTCGAGTTCGTCTAACACCGGCTCGACGAGATACGGCTGTGAGTGCGTAACGACGCCCAGCGGTCCCTCGTGGGTGGCGAACCGCTCCGCGTCCGGATACACGAACGCGTGGTCGGCACGCGTCTCCCCGTCTTCCACCTCGTGAAACGCCGCCCAGAACGCGTCCGGGTCGACGTTCCAGCGTTCGAGCTGGCTGTTCCGAAAGCCGCCGAGTCCGTGCCAGAGTATCTCGGCCTGCTCCTGCGAGAAGCCGTAGCCGATACGCTCCCCCACCTCCTCGAACACGTCGTAGATGTAGCCCGACTCGATGTCGATGACGGTGCCGTCGAGGTCGAGCAGCCAGTAGTCGTAATCGGACTCGGTCAGCATTCGGACACACTGTAGGCGGCTCGCTAGTAAGTGCCTTCCGGCCTCATGTGAGGGTAGTGTTCAGACAAGCCCGGATGAGCTGTCACAGACAACGTAGCCAGCTTGGAAGCCCCCGGGCGCTCGCC
>PXSB01000092.1 GCA_003023185.1 Halobacteriales archaeon QS_9_67_17
AGATTGAGTAGGTCGGCCGTGACCACCGACGCGAGCGCTTCCTCGTACGTCGCCTCCGTGTCGCGGGAGAGCACGTAGGCGATGAACGGTTCGCCGCCGCAGCCTTCGTCTCCAACTGCTTCAGTTCGACGACCGGCCGGTGGTACTCGATGAAGGCGTACTCGCCATCGGCGAACTCACGGTAGTCGGCCGACAGCAGCGAGCGCGTCTCCTTGACCGGCGTGCCGACGGCCTCGACGCCGGCGAAGTCGAGCACCGTGTGGTACAGGTCCTGCATCTCCACCTGCTGGTCCGAGCGTCCGGCCTCGACGCCGGGTGCCTTCACGATCAGCGGCACGTTCACCAGCGGGTCGTAGATACCGAACTCGTGACCGTAGAGGTCGTGTTCCCCGTGGAGTTCCCCGTGGTCGGCACAGACGACGACCAGCGTCTCCGCCCACTGGTCGGTTGCCTTCAGGTGGTCGAAGAGCCGGCGGAGTTCCGCATCCATGTGGCGGATCTCGGCGTCGTAGAGTCCCCGGATGTCCTCGAACTCCGCCTCGTCAATGTCGCGTGCGCCGGAGTTGTACTCCTTCGAGTTCTGACACACCGCCTCGGGGTCGACGCCGGGCGCGAACTCCTCGCGGTACTCCTCGGGCGGGTAGACCGGGAGGTGGGCGTCCATCAGGTTGACAAACGTGAACCAGTCGTCCGCCTCGTCAGTGAACTCGATGGCGTTGTCGATGGCGGCGGGTGTCTTCGAGTCGGCTCCCTCGCCGCCCGCGAAGTGCTCGTGGACCTCGTTGCCGAGTTCGACGAGCCGGTTGGCGACGCGCCGGAGCCGGTCGCTGTCGTTGACGCGCTGCCAGAGGTCGGCGAGCGTGCCCGAGAGGAACTCGCCGGGCATCACCTCGAAGAAGTTGTCCTGTCGGTCGAAGCCGTCGGTGAGCCGCGTGTAGGGGGTGATCCACGCGTTCGAGGAGTAGCAGGCGGTGTCGTAGCCGGCCGCACGCATCGCCTCCGCGAGCGTGCCGACCGACTCGTCGAGATACGGCCGCTCCTGACTCGCGCCGTGTTCGCTGGGGTAGCGACCGGTGAACATCGACGCGTGGACGGGGAGCGTCCACGGCGCGGGCGAGACGGCCTCCTCGTACACCGTCGCCTCCTCAGCGAGCGCGTCGAGCGTGGGCGTCGTCGGCTTCTCGTAGCCGTACGGGGTGAGGTGGTCCTTCCGAACCGTATCCAACACCACGAAGAGGACGTTACCCCCCGGCTCTGTCATATTTCGGTACATCTGCTTCGCGCGAATAAAGTTCGTGGTCTGTCGTGGCTAGTGGTGCTTACATAAGGCTGGATGAGCCGTCATAGCCAATGCAACTAGCTTGGAAGCCCCCGGCGGCTCGACTCCCGGGCCTCGCTGCGGTCCTCGTCGGTCGCTCCGCTCCCTCCTGTGGTCCTTACGTCGGCGTGCTTCGGCGAGCGCGCGGCCCCTTCCATTCCCACCCGCCCGCATGTGCTGAGACAGCCATCGCGTATCCGAACACCGCCGCCGTGTTACCGTTCGCCAAACAAATGTTGCCGTAACTCTTGGTTATAGAATCTTGGAGAGTTATGCACAGCGTACATGAGCGAACGCGACTGGGGCTTTCACACGCGGTGTCTCCACGCCGGTCACGAGCCGGACGCGGAGACGGGCGCCGCGGCCCCGCCGATCTATCAGACGACCTCCTACGAGTTCGAGGACGTGGAGACAGCCGCGGAACTGTACGCGTTGGAGCGCGACGACCACGTCTACTCCCGCATCTCCAACCCGACGACCGCCACGCTCGAACGGCGACTCGCCTCCCTCCACGGCGGAACCGGGGCCTGCGCCACGTCCTCGGGGATGGCCGCGCTCGACGCCGCCACGCTCGTGCTGGCGGACGTGGGCGACAACGTCGTCTCCGCGTCGGCGGTGTACGGCGGCACCCACGCGTATCTCAGCTATACGGCCAGTCGGCGCGGCATCGAGACGCGGTTCGTCGACACGCTCGACCCGGACTCGTACGCGGAAGCCATCGACGAGGACACCGCCTACGTCCACATCGAGACCATCGGCAACCCGGCGCTGGTGACGCCGCCAATCGAGGAGATCGCGGCCGTGGCCCACGACCACGGTGTCCCGCTGTTCGTCGACAACACGTTCGCGACGCCGGCGCTGTGTCGCCCCTTCGAGCACGGTGCCGACCTCGTCTGGGAGTCGACGACCAAGTGGATCCACGGCTCCGGAACGACCGTCGGCGGCGTGCTCGTCGACGGCGGCACCTTCCCGTGGGCGGAACACGCCGAGAAGTACCCCGAGGTGACGGCGAACCCCGCCTTCGACGGCGCCGACTTCACCGAGCGGTTCGGCGACCGCGCCTTCGAGTACGCGGCCCGCCACCGCGGCCTCCGCTCGCTGGGCGACCAGCAGAGCCCCTTCGACGCGTGGACCACGCTCCAAGGCACCGAAACGCTCGGCCTGCGGATGGAGCGTCACTGCGAGAACGCGATGGCCGTCGCGGAGTGGCTCGCCGACCACCCCGAGGTCGCGTGGGTGAACCACCCCGGTCTCGCCGACCACGAGACGCACGACCTCGCGACCGAGTATCTCGACGGCTACGGCGGGATGGTCACCTTCGGGCTGAAGGACGGCTACGAGGGCGGCAAGCGCGTGTGCGAGAGCGTCGAGGTGGCGACGTTCCTCGCCAATATCGGCGACGCGCGGACGCTCGTCATCCACCCGGCGAGCACGACCCACGCCCAGCTCTCGGAGGCAGAACAGCGCGCCTCGGGCGTGACGCCCGACATGCTGCGGCTCTCCGTCGGCTTGGAGGACAGCGCGGACATAATCGCCGACCTCGCGGAGGCCATCGAGACATGAGCCCGACGGTGTCGCTCGGCCACTTCGAGTTCGACTGCGGCGAATCGGTTCCTGATCTGACGCTCGCCTACGAGACGTACGGCGAATTCGACGGCGACAACGCCGTCCTCGTCTGTCACGCCCTCACCGGCTCACAGCACGTCGCCGGCCGGCGACGGCGCGACGACACCGCCGGCCAAGCCGCCGCGTGGTGGGACGACATCGTCGGGCCGGGGAAGGCCATCGACACGAACGAGTATCACGTCGTCTGCGCGAACGTCCCCGGCTCCTGTTACGGCTCCTCCGGCCCCCTGTCGGAGGGCCCGGACGGCGAGCCGTGGGGAACCGACTTCCCTGCGGTGACAGTCGGCGACTGGACGCGCGCACAGCGCCGCCTGCTCGACGAACTCGGTATCCCCCACCTCCACGCGGCGGTCGGCGGCTCCGTCGGTGGGATGAACGCCCTCGAATGGGCGAAACGCCACCCGGACCACGTCGACCGGGTCGTCCCCATCGCGACCGGCGCGCGCCTCGACGCGCAGTGTCTCGCGCTCGAAGCCATCGCTCGCCGCGCCATCACGACCGACGCCGCGTGGGCGGGTGGCGACTACTACGGCGACGACCCGGCGCTCGACGACGGCCCGACACAGGGGCTCGCGCTCGCCCGACAGATCGGCCACGTCATGTATCTCTCGAAGTCGTCGATGGAGAAGAAGTTCGGCCGCCGCTCCGCCGGGATGGACGCCGCTCGCGACTCGTTCGATCTGGACCCTGCCGCCGGCTTCTTCCCCTACCGAGACGTGGAGTCGTATCTCGACTACAACGGCGAGCGGTTCGCCGAGCGGTTCGACGCCAACTCGTATCTGTATCTGACGCGAGCCATGGACAGCTACGACCTCGCGGCCGGCTACGACTCCGACGCCGACGCGCTCGCGGCCTTCGACGGCGAGGCGCTCGTCCTTTCGTTCACCGGCGACTGGCATTTCACCGTCGAACAGGGTGAGTCGCTCGCCGAGGCGTTCCGGACGGCCGACGGCCGCGTCGCCCACAACGTCGTCGAGTCCTCACACGGCCACGACGCGTTTCTCGTTGAACCGGAACACGTCGGCCCCCCGGTCTCTGATTTCCTCGCCGACGGCGTCCGTGGCCGTGCGGTCTCCGACACCGCCACGGAGGACGGCGACGACGAGAGCGACTTCGCGCCCGTCCACACGAGTCTGTTTTCGACGTAATCTCGCCCGCCGACGCTTCTTTGCGTGTGCCGGCGTAGCAGTCCACGTGTTCCGGACGCTGGCCGTCGCCGTCCTGCTCGTCGTCGCAGGGTGTAACGCCCCGACGAGCGATCCGGCCCCCGACACGGCGACGGTGACGCCCGCACCTGTCCCGGAGTCGACGGCGACGAGCCCCGAGGTGTTCGCTCCCGGCGTCACCGGCGACGGGGTGACGACCCCAACGCGCCTCGCTCGCGCCCACGCCCGGACGCTCGAAGCCACCTCCTACACGGTCAACCAGACGCTCGTACAGCGGTTGGACAACGGAACGCTCCGCTCGCGCTACGTCACGCACGCCCGGTTCGCACCGGAGCAGGGTCGGTTCCGCGCGTCGCTCCAGCAGGTCGACCGCGAAGAGGGCGACCGCGTCCGCCGGGGGACGCGCCGGTTCGGCGACGGCGAGCGCGCCTACGTCGCCAACACGGAGGCGAACGATACGACCTACCGGCTGCTCCGCTACCCCGACGGTAAGCCGCGACCCCCGAGCAGCGTGCACGTCCGCAACCTGACGAACTCCAGAGCCATCGAGCGGCTGTTCACGCTCGTCGACACCCGCACCGTCGGGACGTTCACGCAGAACGGCACCCGCTACGTCCGCGTCCGGAGTTCCGAGTCAGCGGCGCTCCCGCCGCTCCAGAACGTGACGCTCGCCGCGACGATCTCCGAACGCGGTGTCGTCACACAGTATCGCGTCGAGTACGATGTCGTCCGCACGGGTCGCGTCGAGGCCACCATCGTCGTCTCGTACACGGATCTGGGGACGACGACCGTCGACCGACCGGCGTGGGTCGACCGCGTCAACGAGACGGCGACCTGACCGGCGTTTCCGTCCGACTCATCCCTCGGACCCGTCCCGCTCGCGGAGCTTCCGCCGCTGGATCTTCTGTGTCGTCGTCTGCGGGAGCGCGTCGACGAACTCGATCTCGCGAGGGTACTCGTGTTTCGCGAGGTCGTCACGGACGATGTTGCGGATCTCCTCGCGGAGCGTTTCGGGGTCGCGTCCCTCCCCTACCGGCTCGACGAACGCCTTGATCACCTCGCCGCGGAGGTCGTCGTCGACGCCGACGACGCCCGCCTGTTCCACGTCCGGGTGTTTGAGCACGGCGCTCTCCACCTCGCCCGGCCCGACGCGGTACCCCGAGGTGATGATCACGTCGTCGTCGCGGGCCTTGAACCAGAGGTAGCCGTCCGCGTCCCGACTGCCGAGATCGCCCGTCAGGTGCCACGTCCCGCCGTCGGGCGCGTCGACCGTCGCGTCGGCCGTCTTCGCCGGCTGGTTCCAGTACTCCGCGAAGATCACCGGGTCGCCCCCGCGCTTGACCGCGAGGTGACCCACCTCGTCGTCAGGTTTCCGCTCGCCGGTCGTCGGATCGATGGGCGCTACCTCGTGGCCGGGGACGGGTTTGCCCATGCTCCCCGCCTGCGCCGGGAACCACTCGTGGCAGTTCGACACGAGGAGATTCGCCTCCGTCTGGCCGTACAGTTCGTTGACCGGCACGCCGCCCAGCTTCGCGTCGGCCCAGTCGAGGATCTCCGGCGTCAGCGGCTCGCCGCCCGAGCAGATCGCCGCAAGCGAGAGGTCCCATGCGTCCGGCTCTTCTTCCATCAGCATCCGGATGGCCGTCGGTGGGAGAAATGTGTTCGTCACGTCGTACCGTTCCATGACCTCGTACGCCGTCTCGGTGTCGAACCCGCCCATCGGATAGCCGACGACCGGCTGACCGTAGTGCCACGCCGGAAACAGCAGGTCGCCCAGCGCGCCGATCCACGCCCAGTCGGCCGGCGTCCAGAATGTGCCCTCCGTGTCGAGTTCGAAGTACATCTGGAACGCCGGACAGTGGCCGGTCCAGACGCCGTGACCGTGGAGTACGCCCTTCGGCGGCCCGGTCGACCCGCTCGTGTACATGATGATGGCCGGCGTCTCCGGGGTCGTCTTACACCGGTCGAACTCCGCGGGCGCGTCGAGCAGCGCGTCGAACGTCTCCGCGTCGCTGTCGCCGGCACCCTCGCCGACCTCGACGTGGTGTTCCAGCGCCGGACACTCGACCGCGGCCTCGGCCACCGCGTCGCGCACCTCGGTGCTCGCGACGACCGCGACCGCGTCACTGTCGTCGAGTCGACTCTCCAATCCGTCCGGGCCGAAGAGCACCGACAGCGGCAGCGACACCGCCCCGAGTTTCCAGCAGGCGAGGTGCGTCAGCGGATTCTCGACCGTCTGTGAGAGGACGACCCCGACCCGGTCGCCCCGCTCGACGCCCCGCTCCGCGAGCGCGTTCGCCACCCGGTCGGAGAGCCGGTCCAGATCGGCAAAGGAGTAGGTCTCCGTCGCCCCGTCCGCGCGGTGGCGGTACAGCGCCGTCGCGTCCGTGTCCTCGTGTTTCCGCAGCAGGTCGTGGACGATGTTGTAGTCGTCCGGCAGATCCCACTCGAACCCCTCGCGTGCGGCCTCGTAGCTCTCGTAGTCGAGGTCGACGTGCCACGCCATGTCACACACTCGCTTGCGGTGGTAGAAAAACCTCCTGTGGTCGCTATGGTGGTGTTCAGCTAAGAGTGACTCCGGGGATTATGAGGGCAACGAGGTGTAGAAAGCCCCCGGGCGCTACGGTCGCGCGCAGCGTGGCGGCTCCCTTCCCGTAGCGACCACCGGGAGAGCGGAGCTCTCCCGAGCAATCGGCGGCGAAGCCGCCGATGACGGCCCCTTTCAGTCCCACCCGCCCGTAGTTGTTCAGTCAGCCATCGCCTATCTGAACACCGCCGCGCGAACCGGCCTTCGGGTCGCTCCTCCGCGAGCACTCTCAGTCGGCCTCCACGCTGCCGACGGAGAGATACTCGTCGAGCAGGTCCTCCCGCTCGTGGAGTTGGTCGACCGTCCCCTCCCACGCGTTCGAGCCCTTGTCGATGATGTAGGCGCGCTCCGCGAGATCGAGCGCGAAGTCGACGTTCTGCTCCGTGATGAGCACGGTGACGTCTCGGTCGACCACGTCCGAGAGCACGTCGTACAGGTCGTCGACGATGACCGGCGCGAGCCCCTCCGTCGGCTCGTCTAACAGGAGCAGGTCGGGATCCTGAATCAGCGCTCGGGCGACGGAGAGCATCTGCTGTTCGCCCCCCGAGAGATTCCGGCCGCGGTTCTCGCGGAGTTCGTCGAGCACCGGAAACACGTCGTACATCTCCTCGATGTCCCGTGCGTCGCCCGCCGTCATGTCGCGGGCGACCTTCATATTCTCCGTGACGGTGAGCGTCGGGAACACGCGCCGCTCCTCGGGGACGAGCTTCACGCCGCGGTTGGAGATGGCGTCGACGGAGTCGCCGGAGATGTCGTCGCCGCGGAACTCGATGGTGCCCTCGCGGCTGGGAATCGTGCCGGTGATGGTCCGGAGCGTGGTCGTCTTGCCGGCGCCGTTGCGGCCCAACAGCGCGACGACCTCGTTCTGCTCGACTTCGAGGTCGAGATCGAACAGGATGTGGCTGTTGCCGTAGTAGCCGTTCACGTCGCCGAGTTCGAGGACGCTCATGCGGTTTCACCTCCGTCGCCGGTGCGGTCGGTGTCCGTCCCCGCGAGACTCGCATCCAGTTCCTCGTCCTCGTCGAGGCCGAGATACGCCTCGCGAACCCGCTCGTTAGACAACACCGCTTCGGGGGTGCCGTCGGCGATGAGCTCCCCGTTGTCGAGCACGAGGATCCGGTCGGAGATGCCGACCACCACCTCCATGTCGTGTTCCGTCAGGACGAACGTGGTGTCCGTCTCGCGGTCGAGCCGCTCGACCAGTTCGACCATCCGCTCGGTCTCCGTCGCGTTCATCCCCGCAGTCGGCTCGTCCAGCAGGACGACGGACGGGTCGGTCCCCAGCGCGAGTGCGATCTCGACCTTCCGCTTGTCGCCGTGTGAGAGATTTTCACAGACCGTTTCGGCGATGTCCTCCAGCCCGATGAGGTCGACGAGTTCCCACACGGCGTCGGCGAGCTCGGGGTCTTCGCTCGCGACGGCGGTGACGTCCAGCGTGCGGTTCTCGCGGCTGATCCGCGCGATGCGGAGGTTCTCCAGCACGGTCAGCCCCTCGAAGACGTTGTTGATCTGGTAGCCCCGCGAGAGACCGAGATTGGCGATGTCGTTCGCCGAGCGGTCAGTGATGTCGATCAGGTCGCCGCCGTCGCGACCCTTGAGGCGGACGGTGCCGCTCGTCGGCTCCAGTCGGCCGGTGAGCAGATTGTAGAAGGTCGTCTTCCCGGCTCCGTTCGGGCCGATGATGCTGGTGATCTCGCCTTTGCGGATGTCGACGGTCACGTCGTCGACGGCGACGAGACGGCCGAACTGCCGGCGGAGGGCCTCGGTTTCGAGGACGGAACTCACGCCTCGGCACCCCCGAACAGCCCCTCCGGCTTCACGAGCAAGACGACGATCATCGCGACGAACGGGATGAGTTGCCCTGCCCCGGCGACGATGAGGCTCCCGACGGCGACGGAGACGCCGACGAGATACGCGCCGACGAACGCCCCGGTGAACGAGCCCAGCCCGCCGATGACCGCGATGACGAACGCGTTGATGATGACCTGATTGCCGAGCGCGGGCGTGACCGACTGGATGGGGACGATGAGCGCACCGCCGAGCCCGGCCAGCGCCGCGCCGACGAAGAACACCAGCGTGTACAGCCGCGGGACGTTCACTCCCATCAGCGCCGCCATGTCACGGTCAGAGGAGGTCGCCCGGACCAGTCGCCCGATGTTCGTCGTCCGCAACACGAGGAAGATAGCCCCGAGCACGACGAACGACATCAGGATGACGAACGCCCGATACGACGGGATGGAGAGGCCAGTCAGGAGCTGAATGTCACCAGAGAGCAGTCCCGGCGGGCTGACGACGTTCGACCCCGAGCCGAAGGTGGTCCGGACCACGTCGGTCAACATCAGCACGAACGCGAACGTCAACAGCAGTTGGTCGAGGGGCTCGCGGTCGTACACCCGTCGGATGAAGACGGCCTCGATGAACACACCCATGAGACCGGCGGCGACTGCCCCGATGAGCAGCCCCGGCCAGAAGCCGATGCCCAGCGTGCCGAACACCGGCACGGAGACGGCACCGACGGACCACAGCGCCGCGTACGCGCCGATCATGAACAACACTCCGTGCGCGAAGTTCAACACGTCGAGCACGCCGAAGATGAGACTCAAGCCGACCGCGATGAGGAACAACCCCGCTCCGATAGCCAGCCCGGTGACCAGCTGTGCGAGAAATAGGTCTAATGACACTTGTGCGAGAACAAGCCCCTGTGACACCATAGCGTACGACTCCGTTACAGAACGATTAAACCTTACGACGCGGGCAGTACGCGCACTGATCGCAGAACGGCCCCTGCACAGGTTATTTATGTGGTTTGTGCATATCGGCGCGTGGTATGTCCAACGAACACAAAGGACACGGGGTGGACAGCAACGGCTCGACGGGGCTCGACCGTCGCGGCTTTCTGGCGGCGGCCGGCACGGGTGCGACAGCCGCCGTCGCCGGCTGTTCCGGAATCGGCGGCGGCGATGGCGGTGACACGATCAAGATTGGCGGCGTCTACCTGCTCTCGGGTGTCGCACAGGCGCTCGGGACTTCCTCGGCGAACGCTGCCGAGGTCGCCGTCGAGCAGATAAACGAAGAGGGCGGCATCATGGGCCAAGATGTCGAGATCGAGGTTCGGGACCACGGCGAGGACCCGCCGGCACAGATTCGGAGCGTCGCACAGGAGTACGGTGCCGACGTGATGATCGGGCTCACGTCCTCGGGCGTGACGCTCGGCTCTGCGCCGACCATCGAGTCGCTGGGCGTTCCCTTCACGCTCACCGACATCGGGACGCCGTTCATTACGGAACCGGACACGGAGACGTACGGCAACTACTACGAGTCCGACGACGGGAAGGCGGCGTTCACGCCCAACATGTTCCGGACGAACGCGAACACGTCACACATGACGTACGGCATCGCCAAGTTCGTCCAAGAGGAGTACGGCGCGTCGCGCGTCGCCAACCTCGGGCCGAACTACGCGTACGGCGAGCAGTGCTGGGACTACTTCAAGGCGTACTCCGAGGGGCTGGGCGTCGACCACGAGTACGTCGCCAGCGAGTATCCGGAACTGGAAGCAAGCGACATGACGCCGCAGATCAACTCCGTGCTCGACGCCGACCCGGATCTGGTGTTCACGAGCTTCTGGGCTGGCGACGCGACGACGTTCATATCGCAGGCGACCGAACAGGGGCTGTTCGAGCAGGTGGACGACGTGTTCGACACCATCGGCGCGGACCCGACGGTGTACGAGGCGCTGGGCGACACCACCCCCGAGGGTATCCACATGTCCGGCTGGTACTGGCCGACCGCCTACGACAACGAGAACAATCAGGCGTTCCTCGACGCCTACCGCGAGAAGTACGCGGACGACGACACCGTTCCCAGCATCCCCGGCTTCACCGGCGGGAGCACGTGGGCGGCCATCTACATGTACAAGAAGGCAATCGAAGCGGCCGGCTCCACAGACCCCGACGACATCATCTCGGAGCTGGAGGGGATCACTATCGACAACGACCCGCGTGGCCCGAGCACAATTCAGCCCGACACGCATCAGGCGAACGCGCCGACAGTGCTCGGCGAGACGAGCTTCGACGCCGACGTGCCGTACGACGGCGCGGGACTCGTCGACACGCGGACGTACACACTCACGCGAAGCGAGTCGAAGGAACTGCTGGAGGGGAGCGGACTCGGTCCCGGACTATAGATGAGCTACGGCGTCCGCGAACGGCTGTTCGCCCCCGACAACCGGACGCAGGTCGTCGGGCTGAGCGTCGCGGCCGTCCTGCTGGTCGTCGCGCCGTTCGTGCTCGGCGGCTACCAGACCTCGCTGCTGGCACAGACGCTCATCTTCGTCGTCTTCGCGACGGCCTTTAACTTGCTGTACGGCTACACCGGGCTGCTGTCGTTCGGACACGCGATGTTCGTCGCGGCGTCCGGCTACACCACCGCGAAGGTCGTCCAGCAGCTCGCGCCGGCGCTCGGCATCGCCGACATCTTCGGCGGTGCCGAACTCCTCGTCGTCTGGCTGCTCGCGCTGGTGCTCGGCACCGTCTCGGCGGGGATACTGGCGGTGTTCATCGGCTATCTCTCCGTCCAACTGGAGGAGATCTACTTCGCGATGATCACCCTGTCGTTCAGCATGGCGATCTTCGTCATCGTGAATCAGGACATCATCGGCAGCGTGCTCGAGGCGGTCGGCATCGGTGGCGGCACGTTCACGAACGGCTCCGACGGGCTGACGTTCCGGATGGGCGAGGTGAATCTGTTCGGACTGGAGTTCCGCCTCGTCAACATCGCCGATCCGACGGCGTTCTACCTGTTGACCGTGGTCGTGTTCGCCGTTGCGATGTACGCGCTGTACCGGATCGTCAACTCGCCGTTCGGCACCATCTGTCAGGCGATCCGCGAGAATCCGGAGCGGGCTCGCGCGCTCGGCATCGACACCCAGTTCCACTCGTGGATGACGTTCATCATCTCCGGGGCGTTCTCCGGGACGGCCGGCGCGATGCTCGTCATGCTCAAGACGGGCATCCTGCCGGCCGACGCGTTCTGGACCTCGTCGGCGACGCCGGTCGTGATGACGGTCATCGGCGGGCCGTACGCGTTCTTCGGCCCGCTGGCCGGCGCGTTCACCTACGAGTATCTCCGGTGGTTCATCCGGCAGGTCCCGCTGTTAGAGGAGTTCTGGGAGTTCAGCTTCGGCTTTCTGCTGCTCATCGTCGTGCTGTTCTTCGACAATGGCGTCTACGGCGGGGTTCGTCGGTTCCGCGCATGGCTCGCCGAGGCGCGGTCGCGGTACCGCGACGACGGCATCGCAGGCGTCGTCGCGCTCGTGCAGGAGACAATCGTCGGTGCACTCCGTACCGCCGCCGAAATCGTCCGCAGCCTGCTGGCGACACTCCGGCAGCGACTCCGCGCGCTCGCCGCGCGGGTCGGTCTCGGCTGAGCCGCGCTCCGACTACAGTTCGAACGAGGGCTCTTCTTCTCCTTCCTCGTCGTCCTCAACCTCTGTCTGTGTCTCGTCGGGCTCCGTCACCACGTCAACCGTCTCGGTACTGGGCGACTCGCTCTCGGTGTCTGCCTCGTCGGTCGCGGCCTGATCGTCGACTTCGACCGATTCGGTCACGTCCGGCTCGGCGTCGGGTTCGCTCGATTCGGCCGTCGTCTCCTCGTCGGTTCCGGCGTCGATGCCGACGCTCCCGCCCACGTCGAAGGCAGACGAGAGCGCGTCGCGCAGCGACTCGACCTGCGCGGCCACCTCGCGGAGCTCGTCCACGTCCGCGGCGATGTCGCGACGCCCCTCGCGGGCCTGCCGCTCGACGCGCTCTAGTTCCGCGGTCACCTCCTCTCGGATCGCGTCGAGATCGCTGGCCAGTTCCTCCCTCGCATTGGCGAGTTCGGTCGCCGTCGCGTCGAGTTCGTCGCTCATAGCGGCCCGCTCGGCCGCGGCCTCCTCGACGGATGCGTCGATGCCCGCTATCCGGTCGCTCAGGTCGGCCAGTTCCGCCTCCACCTCCTCGTGGATCTCCTCGCGGACCGTACCGACCTCCTCGCGGACGGTCGCGAGCTCGTCGCTCACCGACCGAATCTCCTCGCGCAGGTCGGCGATCACCTCGGTCGGTCGCCCCTCCTCGTCGAGCAGTGACCGTAGCGGCTCCACGTACGCACGCAGGTCGTCCGTCCGCTTCTGGACGCGGTCGAGACGCGCGACCTGACTCTCCGCCAGTTCCGCTTCGAGCTCCGCCGCGAGCGTCTCGCGCACGCCCTCGTCGACCTCGCCGGCCTCCAGTTCCGCCGCGAGCGCGGCCGCGACGGAGCCCCCGGCTGCAACGCCGCCGGCTTCTCCTTCGTTCGATTCGACGCTCTCTGGTTCGGTCGCTTCGGCTGGTTCTTCGTCCATATCTGGGGTTTCGTCAACGCTCTCTTCGGTCTTCGCCTCGCTCTCGTCGGCTTCCGCCGTCGGGTCGTCGGTTATCTCGTCGTCCACCTCGACGACAACCGACTCCGGCTCCTCGTCTCCGTTCGCTTCGACCGCCGTGTCGGATTCGACGGCCGGCTCCGTCTCGTCTGCGTCCGCCTCGGTGATGGCCGCCTCCGGTTCCTCGTTTGAGCTAACCTCCGGCTCCTCCTCCGCGTCGGGGGTTTCGTCGGTGTCCTCTTCGACTTGCTCCTCCTCAGCCGCTTCTTCCGCGACTGCTTCGTCGTCTGCGGCCTCCTCGTCGTCCGCAGATTCGTCGAGTTCCTCGAAGGAGTCGGTTTCGGGGGCACCGCCGGCCCGCTCGTCGGGCACGTCGGGCTCCTCGTCGCTGCTGCCGCCGAACAGCCCGCCGAGGAAGCCGGTGAGGCCGCCGCCGGACGACGACTCCGGCTCGGACACTTGGGTCGTCGCGCTGATGCGGAGCCCCGCGTCCGCCGGCTCGTCGTCGAGGTCGTCCGTGTCGAAGTACGCGCCGTACGCGACGGCCAGCGGGTCGTCGGTGGTGACCTCACCGGCGAACACGATGCCGTCCGTCGCGGCCGTGCCGTCCTCCGGTGCGTGGTCCGGGTGGAAGCCAACCTCGTTCGGGTCAACGCGGGCCGGCAGTTCGTCCGTCACCCGGACCGAGGTTTCGCCCTCTGCCTCCGTCGTCACGTTCAGCGTGACGATCATCCCCTCCTCCTGCACGTCGACCGACCGTGCAACGGTCGTCGCCCCGTCGCTTGCTGTTATCGCGTACTCGTCGCTCATGCACGTTCGTCCAAATCCGAGACTAATCAGTGTACCTCATAGTTTTCGTCGATTGAAAATAGTATCTTAGTTGAACGCTTCGGGGCTCACGTCGGCGGCCATCCGGTCGATGTCGGTCGATTCGTCGGGCTCCTCGACCACGTCGAGTCCGCGATTGTTCACCGCGTGCGGGTCGAGCCCGACCTCCTGCAGGAAGTCCTTGTAGATGCGCTCGCAGGTCTCGCCGGCCTTCTGTCGGTCAGACGCGTGGTCGCACAGCTCCGCGAGCACGACACCCTCCGGCGTCTCGTTCTGGTAGATGATCCAGTGGTTGACCAGATCTGAGAGCCGACGAATAGGGGAGGTGAAGTGGCCGTAGATCTCGAAGTTGAGCGCGTGGTGGCCGCCGAACGGGTCAGACATGTACTTCGCGCGGGGCATCACCTTCATCACGGCCCACTGAATCTGGTCGAGCTGGCGACCGGGTGCCTCCTCCAGCGTCGCGTTGACGGCCTTGCGCGGGTCGTCCCACGAGTCGCCGGGGACGGAGACGCCGTCGAGGTCCTGTATCTCCCGGAGCGCCTCGTCCCACTCGTCGGGCGCCGGCTGCGGGTGGACGCGGAACATCGCCTCCAGCCCGCGCACCCACTGGAGTTCGTGGGTGACCGCCTTGTTCGCCTTCAGCATGCACTCCTCGATGATGGTGTGCGCGCGGTCTCGGCGCGGATTGAGGACGAGCGAGCCGTCGGCCTTCCGCTGTTCGTGGAGCTGGTCGGCGAGTTCGTGGACGAGCGTCAACTCCTCGTGGAGGGCCGCGTCGGACTCGTCGAGCCGCTCTTCCGCCTCGGCGTAGGTCAGCCGCTCGTCGGAGTGGACGACCGACTTGTAGATGTCGATGGTCTCGTTCGAGAGCGTCTCGCCGTCGATCTTCATCTCGACGGTGTGGGCCAGTCGGTCCTCCTCGGGGACGAGCGAGCACACCGTCTCCGCGAGCACCGGCGGGAGCATGTGCATCGTGTAGCCGGGCAGATAGACGGTGTTGCCCCGCTCCAGCGCCTCCTCCCACATCGCGGTGCCCGGCTGGACGTAGTGAGTCACGTCGGCGATGTGGACCCACAGCCGGTAGTCGTCACCCTCCCTGCGGACGGAGATGGCGTCGTCGAAGTCCTGTGCGTCCGCCGGGTCGATGGTACACGTCGTCAGATCCCGACAGTCCGTGCGGTACTCCTCGTCGAGTTCCGCCTCGATCTCGGCCTCGATGTCGGTCGTGCGCTCCTCCGCCTCGCGGATCACCTCACTCGGGAACGAGTCGCGGAGTTCGAACTCCTCGAACAGCTCCTCGCGCTTGTTCGCGAGGTGGCGCGACAGCTCCTCGTCGATACGGACGGGTCCCTGCCCTTCCGCAGTGCCAGCCTGCGCCTGCTCGTCGGTCATACCACGGCTTCGAGACGGTTTCAGTTAGGCGTGTCGGGGCAAGTACGATGCTGTTTAGAGAAACTTTGGAGTTGTTGTGAGAGGAGCGGTGACGGTTTTGGAAGCCCCTGCACGCTCGACTCGATGGGCTCGCTGCGGTCCTCGGCCTTCGGCCTGCGGTCCTTGCGTCGCTCGTCTTCGTCAAGCGTACAGCCCCTTCCATTCCCACCCAGAGCGGTTCTCTAGTCAGCAATCGCTCAATCAGATAGGACCGCGAGCGCACCCGCGTTGCTCACCGCTCGCTCTCGGAGCGCGGCTCGCTCTCGGTCGCCAACTCCGTGTAGCGAGTGAGAAACTCCTCGCGGCTCACGTCACCGGCCCCGCTCTCCGCGAGCAGCTGTTCGAGCCCGCCGCGCGGCTGATGGTTGAGTTCGCGGTGACAGGGTTTACACAGATACTCGAACTCCTTGTCCGACCGGTCGTACCGGTCGCCTTCCTTGTCGTACTCGCGCGCCTCCGAACGGGACACGGTCTCGCCACAGGCGATGCACGTCACCTGGGTCGCGCGGTCCCGATTCCGCCACATACCCGCCTGTTGTGACGGCCCCCACTTATTCATTCCCTCCTTCGCCGCCGCACACGATCACCGGAGGCTCCGTTCGGCCTCCCACGTCCGGAGCAGCGCGGCCGTCGTCTCGTTGACCGGCGTCGACTGTTCCGCGTCGGCGACGACGCCGACAATCGCGTCCACCTCCGTCCGGCGACCGGCCGTCACGTCCTGCAACATCGACGACCGATTCGCGGCCGTCGCCGCCGCGACGCGTTCGACCGCGGCGGCCGCCCTTTCGTCGGACAGGTCGATGCCCGCCGCGCGTGCGACGCGTGCCGTCTCTCGGGCTGCCGCGTGCGCGACCGACTCCGCCGGCCCGTCGAGGAGTGCGCCGTTCTCGACGCGGGAAAGCGCCGTCACGGCGTTGATACCGGCGTTGACGGCGAGCTTCTCCCACAGGCGTCGGGGCATATCCGTTGCAACTTCGATTTCGATCCCCGCGGCGTCGAAGGCTTTGCCCACCCGGTCGGCGGTGTCGCTCTGCCCACCTCCACGCGGTCCGAGCGCGACCGTTCCGACGCCGGTGCAGGCGACGACCCCCGGCTCGCGTCGGCGCGCGCCGTAGGTGCAGATCCCCGCGAGCACCGGCGCGTCGAGATGCTCCGCGAGCGTCGCCTCGCACAGCCCGTTTTGCAGCGAGAGACAAGCGTCGAGTGCGCAGTCGGACAGCGCCCGCGCCGCCGTGGCAGTGTCGAACGCCTTCACCGTCACGACGGCGAGGTCAGCGCTTTCGAGTGGCTCCGTCCGGGCGTCGGGGTGGACGGTCGTCTCCACCTCGCCCGTGACGCGAAGCCCCTGCTTACGGACCGCCGAGATATGTGGCTCCCGCCCAACGAGTGTCACGTCGTGTGCGCGGGTGAGCAGCCCGCCGATGAGCGAGCCGAGACTCCCCGCCCCGAAGACGACGATCTCCATGTCCGTGACGAGGCGGCGGCGGACCAAAGGGTTCCGGTCGTCGGTCCGACTAGGGGACGCTACGTAATCCGTACGAAACGGCGAAGAAAGGCCGCTGCTCCGGTTACTCCTCGGTCGTCGTCTCGTCCAGTTCCTTGTCCCCGACGTAGATGGCCGCGCCGTCCTGTGCGACCTTCTCCGCGAGGACGGCACACTTCACGCGCATCGGCGAGACCTCGACGCCGAGCATCTCGACGATGTCGTCACGGTCCATCTCTCGGATCGCTTCGAGCGACATCCCCTGTAGCTCCTCGGAGAGCAAGCTGGCGGAGGCCTGTGAGATAGCACAGCCGTCGCCGATGAACGAGACGTACTCCACGGTGTCGCCGTCCTCGGCCAGCTTCACGAACAGCTTGATCGTGTCCCCACACATCGGGTTCTCGCCGACGTGTTCGAAGGTGGCGTCGTCGAGTTCGCCGTAGTTACGCGGGTTCTTGTAGTGGTCGAGTATCTGCTGGCGGTACATGTCGGAGCCGGATACCATCGTTATAGATTGGAGGGGAACGCGGGCAAAAAGGGTTGCGTGCCGTGGATGTGCTGGGTTGGGTGAGAATATTCGTTTCGTCTTTTTGGGTCGTCGTCCGTGACTTCGAGCTCTTATATTACGTCCTGCTATCGCGAACCCATCTTTACGTTGAAATATCGACCAGAACCGCCGATGGCGGTGACGCGTCTTGCTAGCGCGATTCTAGGGAACCACACCGCGACCACACCGCCCACACACCTCCCCAGCCGATTCGCTCCTCACTGCGTTCGTCGCTCATCCCTCGCGCGTCGCTGGCTCGCGACGAGACGCTCGCCAGCGCGCGCCGAGGCGATTTTTATACATCACTCACCAGCATCCGCGAGCGAAG
>PXSB01000093.1 GCA_003023185.1 Halobacteriales archaeon QS_9_67_17
CGGGTGTTGCGCCCGACGATGTCGAGCATCTGTACGTCTCGAACATGGCCAGCGGCGAGTTCGAGGGCACGACCGGCGTGCCGAACGCACTCGCACACGACTTGGGCGCGGTGCCGGCCTACACGCAGCGGGTCGACCAGACCTCCTCGTCGGGGGGCGCGGGGGTCTACGCCGCGTGGCAGTCGGTCGCCTCCGGCGCAAGCGACATGACGCTGCTCGTCGGCGGCGAGAAGATGACACACCGGACGACGGGCGAGGCGACGGATGTCATCGCGTCGCTCACCCATCCCGTCGAGTACAAACACGGCGTGACGCTCCCGTCGTTCGCCGGCCTCACCGCTCGGGCGTATCTGAACGAGTACGACGCGCCCCGCGAGTCACTGGCCGAGGTGGCGGTGAAGAACCACCGAAACGGGGTCGACAACCCACACGCGCAGTTCCGCAAGGAGATCGACACGGAGACGGCGCTGAACTCGCCGCTGGTCGCCGACCCGCTCCGGCTGTACGACTTCTGTCCGATCACGGACGGCTCTGCCGCGCTGCTGTTCTGCCCGGTCGAGGTGGCGCGTGACCACGCCGACTCGTTCGTGACCATCTCCGGCGTCGCCGGGGCGACCGACACGCACGTCGTCCACGAGCGGACCGACCCGACGACGATGCGGGGCGTCGTCGAATCCGGGCGAGAGGCGTTCGACCGCGCGAGCCTCTCCCCCGACGACGTGGACGTGGCCGAACTCCACGACATGTTCACGATCCTCGAGTTCCTCCAGTACGAGGGGCTCGGCTTCGCCGACCCGGGGACTGCGTGGCAGGACGCCATGGACGGGGTCACTGCCCGCGACGGCGCGCTCCCTATCAACACCTCCGGCGGCCTCAAGTCGAAGGGCCATCCGCTTGGCGCGTCCGGCGTCGCACAGGTGTTCGAAATCTACCAGCAGTTGCTCGGCGACGCCGGGAAGCGACAGGTCGACGCGGACGTGGGGCTGGCGTGCAACGTCGGCGGCTTCGGCAACTGCGTCACCACTGCGATCATGGAGGTGCAGTGACCATGGAGGCCGGCGAGTGTCCCAACGGCCACCTGTCGTATCCGCCCCACCCGCGCTGTCCGGAGTGTGGCGAACCGCAGTCCGAAAGCGTCGACCTCACCGACGGCACCGCGACGGTCGTGACGTGGACCACGTCGTACGCGACGCCCCCCGGCGTGCGCGAGCCGAACACGATGGCTATCGTCGCGTTCGACGATCATGATGTGCGCGCGCTCGGACAGGCCACCACCGACGACATCGAGGTCGGCGACACCGTCCGGCCGGTGTACGTCAACGAAGTGCGCGAACCCGGCGCGGGTATCCGTGAACCGGACAGTCAGGAGTGGGACGGCTACCGCTTCGAGCCGGTCAAGTAGCTACTCGTCGTCACCTTCCTGCTTGACTTCCTCGCGAATCGTGTCCAGTTCGGCGTCTACGTCGACCGTCGGCTCCTCGCTCTCGTCTGTGACCGGGATGGTCGTGCCGCGGTCGGCCTCGGACGCGCGTTGCTCGCGGTCGCGGTCACTGCGCTCGCGCGACCGAGCATCTACCGGTTCGTCGACCCGCGTTCTGATCTCGTCGCGGAGGTCGCGGACTTCTTCCAACAGCCGGCGCGCGTCGGGGTCGGTCGGTCTCCCTTGGACGGCGTCGTCTATCTCCGTCAACGCTCGATCTAGTGTCGAACGGGCCGCATCCCGGTCTAGCGAGTCGTCGCGGAGGGATTCCCGTCCCTGTGCAACGCGGATAGCGCCGGCGGTCGCTTCCAGCGCGCGGACGTTCGCTTCGAGCGCGGCAATCGCGGTTGGGATGGCGTACCGCTCAGTGAATCGGAGGACCCCATTCACCCGGCTCGACCCGAGCTGCTCGTCCAACTCTTCGAGCGTCGCCGCGAGTCTCGCGACGAGCGACACGAGTTCCTCGGCGTCGCGCGGTCTGCGGTCGCTCATAGTTCAAGATTGGGCGTCGCCGCGGTAAAGCCCTCGCCCGGTAGCCGGATCGCCGCGATACCGGCGGTAGGGGGAACGTTTATAATAATTGCAGTCGTTGTGTACGAAAGAATGGCCTCAGAGCCGGACCCGTCGAACGAGAGGGTTGCGTTCACGAGCGCGCTCGCACGGCTCAAACGAGAGGGTAGTAACCTGCTCGTCGTCGGCGGGTCGAGCGACGTGGCCCACGCCGAAGCCTGTGATCGGTTCCTCGGCGACGAGATCGGCGACCGTCGCCGGACGTTCGTCTCGACGGAGCGCAGCAGTTGTGTCTCCGCGGACGTGCGCGGTGACGACGCCGACCTCATCCGCTACGAGAGCCCGACGCGGAGCGCCGCGGCGACGGCGGGGACGGCGGACGGTCCGGAACTGCCGACCGACGGCGTCACCGGTCTCTCGGAACTGGGCGCGACCGTCGTCGACTCCATCCGCGCGACCGACGAGGAGGTCGGCGGCCTCGAACCCGCGCAGTTCCGTCTCTGTCTCGATTCGATGCGACCGCTGCTCGAAGAACACGCCGAACGTGAGGTGTTCCGATTCCTGCACGCCGTGACGAACGAAGTTCGCGCGGCCGACGGCATGGGCCACTACCACCTCCCGGTCGCGTACGACAGCGAGACGGTTCGGACGCTCGAACCGCTGTTCGACGCCGTCGTCGAGGTGCGGGCCGGTCCCGACGGTGCTCAGCAGCGCTGGCACCTCCGCGACGTCGAGGCCGACTCCGACTGGCTCCCGCTGTAGATTTAGGCCGTCCGAAATCCTTTAGTCGTTAGGTACACCTAAACCGATGCATGGAGATGCAGGATGGGGGGCGGGAGACCCCGCAGTCCTCGGACGACGACATCGCTCTCACCGCACACTGTACGTCGCCGGACCGGACCGTGTTCACCGAACCGGGCAACCCCGAGGCGTGGATCGCGACCGACCACACCGTCAGGTGTGACGACTGACGCGGCGACGCGGTCGCTGTCGGCGAGAAAAACGTAGGAATTGGTCTGTTGTTACTCCAGCGCGCCTTCGATGACGAGCGTGTCGTCTTCGAGGTAATGTTCGAAGTGGTGGGCGTGTTCCTCGACGGCTTCGAGGTTGCGCCGGATGATCTCGCTCGTGGTGTAGTCGCCCAGCTCCTCGGCGAGCGCGATGTGGTCGCGCAGCGTCTCGGTCATGTCGCCGAGCATGGCCATGTCGTTGGCCAGCGACGTGCGGATGTCGAACACGTCGTCGTCTTCGGGTTCGACGGGGGCGTGTGCCTCGTAGGTCGCGCCGCCGGAGAGGGGTGCGCCACCGAGCGCCTGTGCGCGCTCCGCGAACTGGTCGGCCGCTTCCTCGAGATCCTCGGTGACCTCGCCGAGATACTCGTGGATGCCGAGGAACTCCGCGCCCTCGACGTTCCAGTGGTGCTTCTTGATCTGATGGTAGGCGACGTACGTCGCCGCCAGATCGGTGTTGAGCGCGTCGATCAGCTGCTCGGCCTTCGCCTCGTCGATGCGCAGTGCCTCGCTCTCTTCGATCTCGTCGGCCGCCTGTCGAACTTGTTCTCGTTGCGTACTCATCTCATCACACCTACACGCGCACGCAACTTAACCGTTTTCCCCCGAGAGAACCATATTTTCAATACAGATAAAATTCCTTTTCAGTGCGTTAATATTCGTCGTAGAGTGAAGCGGTCAGCGTCGTCGGCGAGCGGTTTCGAATCCGGCGATTTCGGGCGATATTGGCTCCGTGACCCGGCGAAGCGCGGTCGGTATCCCCTGTCTGGACTAGGTGCGCTCAGCGCGCGAGCACCAGCGGCGCTCGCTCGTCGAAGGTGGGCGGCGAGTCCGCGTCGTCACGAGCGCTCAGCGTACGCTCGGTCTGGCGCTCGTGGAGCGTCCGCAGTGCCGCGAGTTCGGCGTCCGTCAGTCCGATCTGGCTCCCGAACTCCGTCCAGATGTTATCGGCGACGGCGAGGAGGTACGCGTCGTCGGTGCGCGCGACCAGCACGTCGTACGGGAGGAACCGCCGCCACTCCATGACGAGTTCGTCGATGCCGGGGGTGGCCGCCGCGTGCTCGTGGAGGCGGCGAAGCGCCCCGCGTAACTCGGCCGTGGTGCACTCGTGGTCGGCGGCAGCAGCCTCGACGAGTCGGGGCTCGAAGGGCGCGAACGGGTCCATGCCGGCAGTTCGGTCGCGCGCGGCTTAGATACGGCGGCAGGGCTGTCGATTCGACAACGCTTAGGTAATCGTCAGTCCACGGGGACGTGTGCGCTACTTCGAGGACATGGCGGTCGGCGAGACGTGGGAGTTCGGCGAGTACGAGGTCACGCGCGAGGAGATACTGGCGTTCGCCGAGCAGTACGACCCGCAGCCGTTTCACGTGGACGAGGCGGCCGCGGAGGCCTCACAGTTCGGCGGACTCATCGCGTCTGGCTGGCACACGGCGTCGATGTGTATGCGGATGCTCGTCGACAATCACCTCTCGGAGTCGGCCAGCGCCGGCGCGCGCGGCGTCCGGGACCTGAAGTGGATCGCTCCGGTTCGGCCCGGCGACACCCTCACCTGTCGGCTGGAGGTCGTCGACACGGAGGCCGGTGACGGTCCCGTCGGCACCGTCACGAGCGAACTCACCGCCTTCGTCGACGGCGACCCGGTCATCGAGTGGACGGCAGACGGGATGTTCGAGAAGCGCGACGCCGACACGTAATCCGCGAACCGAAATCTTCCTCACGTCGCCACCGGAGTCGAAGGATATGGACGAGCAGGAGCGCGTCGCCGAGTTCGTCGCCGGAAACGATCTCGACTGCCCGCCCGCGTACCGACTGCTCGACCTCGCGGCAGAGGTCGGTGAGTTGGCGGCAGACGCGAACACGGCGACCGGATACGGTGCCGACCCAGCGGCGTTCGACGTGTCCCGAGACGAACTGGGCGACGCGCTGTTCGCGTTGCTGGCGCTGTGTTCGGACCTCGATGTCGACGCGGGCGCGGCGCTGGAGGAATCGCTGGCGAAGTACGAACGCCGTCTCGACTCGACGGGGGCGGCAGGGTCCGGCGAGTAGCTCACGACCGCGCGTTCGGACTCGCGCATGCCCGTGCGTGCCGAAAAGTGCGGCTTGGGTCACTCGGCCACCCGCGTGAAGCGTAAACGATGGCTTGGATTCTTGTGAGAGCATACCAAGTGTAGGGTGGAGCCTCTCGGCTCCGTAGTGTCACCACGGGGGTGTGCACACCACCCCCATCCGCCCGGACGGCGACGCGCCGTCGGGTCCGAACTACTGGGTTCGACGCTTTCGATGATACGTCGCACATCAGCGACGCGTACGACAACATCTCAGGTCTGTTGCGAGACCGTCCCGTGTGCTCGCCCGCCGTGCGCTGGCGAACGTCGGCGCGCTCGCCGAGCAGTCGCGGACGCTCGCCGCGCGCAACGGTGACCTCTTCGCGGCGTTCGGGCGCTGGACGGCGCTGACGGCTGACGCGCGTCGGACGCGGCGGCACTGTTAAGGAAACGGCCCCACTCGGGGGACGTATGAACGGCGACCTTCCGCAGGAGATCACCTCGCTCGTCGGCCGCGAGGTGTACTCGAACAGCGGCGTCTTCGTCGGACAGGTGGAGGATCTCCGTCTCGATCTGGACGGCGAGACCGTCACCGGCCTCGCGCTCGCCTCGCTCAACGACGAACTGTTCAACGGTCGTGCCGCCGGCGCACGCGGCGTCATCATCCCCTATCGATGGGTGCGCTCCGTTGGCGACATCATCCTCGTCAGCGACGTAGTCGAGCGGATGAAAGACGGCGAGGAGAGCGAGGAAGCCGCCGCCTAATCCTGCCACGCACGCAGTCCTGTCTGTCCGGCTTCCCCATTTAGCAGCGCCCGCTTCGCCTCGACGCCGCCCGTCGCCGAGTAGCCGCCCAGCGAGACCGCGGCCACGATCCGGTGACACGGCACGACGACCGGCACGGGGTTGCGCCCACACGCTCCGCCGACCGCGACCGCACTCGACCCGATTTCGGCCGCGAGTTCACCGTACGTCCGCGTCTCGCCGTACGGGACGCGAGCCATCGCGCGCATCACCGCCCCGCGGAAGTCGTCCAGAAACGTCACGCCGAGGTCGAACTCCCGGCGGTCGCCCGCCGCGTACTCCGCTATCTGCCGGCGGACGCGCTCGGGATCGGCGGAGAGATACGACTCGTCGATGTCGAACGGGTGCCCGTAGAGCCGAACGCGCATCAGGAGCCGTTGTCGCCGCCGGACTCGACGCCCATGGCGGTGAACAGCTTCGACTTCACGGCGTCCTTGACGAGGGAAAGCAACGTTTCGCGGTTGTCCTCGCTCGCCTCGATACCGGTGAAGATGCCGAGCGGTATCTGGACGGTCGCGTCCGTCGAGTGACCGACGACCTCGCCGATGTCGCCGAACGCGGCCCCGAGCACGGAGCCGATGTCCATCCGGATGTCCTTCGAGCGGGCGGCCAGATAGATCGTGTCGTCCGCGATGGCGAACACGGCCGTCGTCGTGATGCCTTCGAGGTTGAGGAGATGTTGTGCCGCCTCCGAGAGCGCCTCGCGGTTGCGGATGAAGCCGGCGTTCGAGACGAGATGTGACCCCTTCACGTCTCGGTTGCGAATCGCGTCCGCGAGCACGTCCAGCGTCTCCGGGCTCATCGACGGCGACTCCACCTGTTCGAGCGTGTCGTGGTCGGCGAAGGGGTACAGATACGCCGCCGCGGTCAGGTCCGCCGGCGTCGTGTCGCGCTTGAAATCCAGCGTCTCCGCGCGGATGCCGTAGAGGAGCGCCGTCGCCACGTCCTCGGAGAGGCTCAGGTCGAACTCCTGAACGTACTTCGTGAGGATGGTCGACGTGGAGGAGACGTTCTGCCGCACGTCGATGAACCGCGCGCCGTAGTCGATCTCCGGCTCGAAGTGGTCGATGAACACGTCGACCGGCTCCTCGACCACTGGCTCGGAGGCCTTCGCGTGGTCGACGAGCGCGACCGTGTCGTACGTGTCGAGGGTGACCTCCGAGAGCGGCGTCAGGTCGATGCCGAACAGGTTGACGAACGCGCGGTTCTCCTGGTGGCCGATCTCTCCGTCGTAGAGAATGTCGGCTCCGACGCCGCGCGACTCGGCGATGGCCTTGAGCGCGACCGCACTTGCGATGGAGTCCGGGTCCGGTGACCGGTGGGCGAGGATCGCCATCCGACCGTCGGTTTCGTCGACGACGGTCGCGAGCTGCTCGGCCTTGTGCTCCAGTTCGCCAGTCTCCAGTGCGCGCAGCGCGGAGTCGGCGATGACGGCCGACGGATTGATCACCACGTCGACGCCCATCTCGTCTAGCTCGTCGGCGGTGACCGGGTCGGACGCGCGGACGATGATGAAGTGGTCGTCGCCCTGCTCGCGGAACCGCCTGACGGCGTCCTTATTCGCCTCTACGTCCGACGAGAGGATGAGCAGCACGTCCCGGTCTGCGACTACGTCCACCACGTCCGGTTCGGAGATGTCTGCCGTCCGGGCGTCAAGGTCCTGATCGCGGAGCGCTTCGACCCGTCCTTCGTCGTGATCGAGGATGAGCACGTCTTTCCCCTCCCCGACGAGTGCCTCTGCGACGGCGTGGCCGACGCTTCCACAGCCGAGGATCGCGTAGGTAGACATCGAGGCCATCGAGATACCGGTGCTCATGCTACCCCGAGTTGTGTCGCCCTCTCACTTAAACTACGCACCTCGCACCGCGACGACCCAGAACTGGGGGACGGCGCCGACGCGCTCACCGAAACGCAAGGTATATGCGACATACAGCGCTACCAAAGATTGTGGGCCGATAGCTCAGCCAGGCAGAGCGACTGGCTCTTAACCAGTCGGTCGAGGGTTCAAATCCCTCTCGGCCCGCTTTCCTGACGAACAAAGTGAGCCGTGAAAAGCGACGCGTGAGGATTTGAAGCAGGGAGCGAGCGGAGCGAGCGACCGTGGTTCAAATCCCTCTTGACCCGTGATTTCTCCGCCGGGCGACAGCGAGGCGTGGTCGAACCGCCGGTAGGGTTGAATCCTGCGAGTCGCAGTCCGCGAGTGACCGTCGGAACGAGTGGAACCATCTCGCTCCGGTTCAAATCCCTTTCGGTCAGTAACATCGAAGTATCGGTGCTTACCCGCAGATCACGCGAGGGAACAGACTGATTCGTTTACGCCGTTTACGAACGAGCGTGGGAACGAAGCACATCCGAGTCGACGAAGATCTGCACGCTCGGATCAAATCCGCGAGCAGAGAAGACGAGACGCTCGGAGAGACGCTCGAACGGCTGCTCGAAGACTACTCGCTGGAGCAGTTCGCCGAGGATGCCGCCGACTTAGATCTCGAATTTAGCGTCGAGGAAGCGACCGACGGCTCCGTCAACGCGACGCCTCCCGGTGAGGAATCGTGATTCTGGATACCCAGTATCTCGGTGCGCTCGCCGATCAAGACGAGCAAGCGAGGGCGAAGGCGGGAGAACTCCGCGACTCGTCGGCCCCGCTTCGCGTCCCGACCGCCGTCGTGTGGGAGGCGTACACCGGTGTCGGCAACGTTGCCTCCGCCGAGGATGCAGACGCACTTCGCGGGCTGTACGAGCGGCTGGTGGCCGCTCGCTCGCCGCTCGACATGACACCGGAAGTCGCGCGCCGGGCAGGGGAACTGAACGGCGCTCACATGCGGTCGGACACCCGCGCGACGTTAGACGGGGCCGACTCGGTCGTCGCTGCGCACGGACTACTTCTGAACGAGGCAGTACTCTCGAACGACAGCGACTTTCAGGACGTGGACGGGCTGGCGGTCGTGACCTACTGAGCAGAACGAGCCTTCGACCGTCTGCGGCTCGCACAAGGGTGGCGACTATCGAGTCGTTCGAACGATGCAGTGCAGCCACAGCACTGACCCGCTCCCTCCCATCCACGCCACGAACGACTTTACCGACGCAGGACGGAAACCGAGGCATGACCTGTCCACTGCTGGAGTACCGCCGCGACGGCGAGGATCAGACGTTCGAGACGGCCCGCGCCTACTGTACGGCCGCCGAGACGTTCGTCGAGCCGATGCGCGCGGACATCTGCAACGACCGCTACGACCTGCATCACGCAGAGGACTGTGAGATATACGAGTCGCACGCCTCGGAGGCGAGCAAATGAGCTACGAGCGGTATCTCGACGGCGACCCAGTCATCATCACGGCCGCGCTCACCGGCGGCGTCCACGGAAAGGAAGCGAATCCGAACATCCCGGAGACGCCAGCGGAGATCGCCGCCGCGGCACAGGCCTGTGAGGCGGCCGGTGCGAGCGTCGTCCACCTCCACGCTCGCCGGCCGAACGGCGAACGCGCCTTCTCCCGCGAGCGGTTTCAGGAACTGACGGTCGCTGTCCGCGACGCGACCGATCTGGTGATCCAACACTCGACGGGCGGCACCGGCGCGCCCGACGACCTGCGGCACGAACCCCTGCGAACCGACCCCGCCCCGGACATGGCGAGTCTCGACATGGGCCCGCTCAACCGCTACGACAACCTGACGAGCGAGAACACCCGCGCGCTCGTCGATTCGCTGGCCGCGGAGATGCGCGACCGCGGCATCAAACCCGAGATGGAGCTGTTCAACTCCGGGCATATCACGGAGGCACGCCGACTCATCGCCGAGGGGCCACTGGAGCCGCCCTACTACGGGACGCTCATCTTCGGCGGCGGGACGCTGACGCGGCCGACGCCCGAAAATTTTCTCGCGTCGATTCGCGACCTGCCCGACGAGATGCTGTTCAACACGCTCGGCTTCGGCCCGCATCAGCTCCCGTTCGCGGCGATGGGCATCGTCTTCGGGGGACACGTCCGCGTTGGCTTGGAAGACAACGTCTACGTCCGGCAGGGGGAGAAGGCCGAGAGCAACGCGCAGTTGGTCGAGCGCGCGGCGACGCTCGCGGAGACGCTGGAGCGGCCGGTTGCGACGCCCAACGAAGCGCGAGAGATTCTCGGTCTCTGAATTGCCGGGCAACGTACCTGTCGCTTGCCGTGTCGTGATAGAGAGGCTGGAGAACGACGAGTGCGCCGTCAGTCAGCGACGACTGCCTCTTCGTCGGGGTCGAGCCACTCCTCGGCCCACTCGTCGATGGCGTCGAACACCGGTTCGAGCGAGCGGCCCTTCTCGGTGAGCGAGTAGTAGGTGGCGACGGGCGACTCCTCCTCCAGCCGGCGGTCGACGAAGCCCATCTCGCCGAGGTCATCGAGTACGCGCGAGAGCGTGCGCGAGGAGGCGTCCGTGGAGCGTTTCAGCTCGTTGAACCGCTTCTCGCCCTCCTGTAGGTCGTGGAGGACGATGAGCCGCCACTGTGAGCCGATCTGTTCGAGCGAATCGATGACGACGCACGCGTCCTCGCTGTAACGTTCCGATGACATCGCTGTTACCTGCTATCATGTAAGTCCGGGAGCGCATAAGTAGTTTCGGTGCCTTACTAGGTAACATGACGAAAGCACCAATACAGGGGCTGCATCACGTCACCAGCATGGCGAGCGACCCGGCCCGGAACGTTCGCTTCTTCACCGACGTGCTCGGCCTGCGACTGGTCAAGCAGACGGTCAACTTCGACGACGTGACGACGTATCACCTCTACTACGGCAACGAGACGGGCGAGCCCGGCACTGCGCTGACGTTCTTCCCCTTCGAGAGCGGCCGCCCGGGGACGGTCGGCGCAGGACAGGTCGAGACGACCGCGTTCCAGGTGCCCGCGGATAGCCTCGACTACTGGACGGAGCGGTTCGACGCTCACGGCGTGGACTACAACGACCCGACCGAGCGGTTCGACGCGACGGCACGGACCGAGCGCGTGCTGCCGTTCCGTGATCCCGACGGCCTCCGCTACGAACTGGTCGCGACAGATCGAGACAT
>PXSB01000094.1:0-23115 GCA_003023185.1 Halobacteriales archaeon QS_9_67_17
GCGGGGTGGTCCGGGAACGTCGAGCACGGGCGGGTCAGAAGCGGTCAGATCGTGCATACGGGTCACCGCCTGAGAATGCTGTTCAGCAGCACCAACACGGGGATGATCTCGAGGCGTCCCACCCACATCTGGAAGATGAACAGGATCTCCGCGATGACCGGCATTCCCGGTCCGGTGATGCCGGACGAGAGCCCGACAGTCCCCTGTGCGGTCGCCACCTCGAAGATCGCGTCCGCGAGCGTGAAATCCGACGGTAAGACCGCCAAGAGTAGGAACAACGAGAGCACCAACAGGAGGAGGTAGGTGAACGCGAAGGTCGCCGCAGCGCGTATCTCGTCGTTCGCCTCGTCGGCCCTGGACGTCTCCTCCCCGATTCGGAGGTCGTCGACGGCGTGTTCTGGGAGGAAGACGCGGGTCACCTCCCAACTGATTCCGCGGGCGATGACGTAGCCCCGAATGATCTTGATCCCGCCGACGGTCGCGCCAGCGGCCCCGCCGAGGAGCATCGCGCCGAAGACGATGAACATAACAGCCCCGTTGTTCCAGTCGCCGATGGCCGACGTCTGCCAGCCGGTCGTCGTCTGTGCGCTGATGAACTGGAACAGTCCGTCGCGGAACGCCTGACTCGTCGCCACTCGCCCGAGATATCCGACCGGGTCACCGCTGTACGGGACGCCGACCCATCGTGCGAGAAACGCCGTCAAGCCTACCACACCGACGACGAACAGGCCGAACAGCACCCTGACCTGCGAATCTCGCGTGAACTCACGGATGTCACGCTCGGAGACGATTCCGTAGTAGACCGGAATCGAGATCGCACCGGTGATCATCGCCGGGATGTGGACGACCTCCATCGCGTAGGAGTCGTAGCCGGCGATGGAATCATCCAGCGTACTGAAGCCGCCGGTCGACTGCCCGGTCATCGCGTGGTTGATCGCGTCGAACAGCGTGTTCTCGATACCGTATCCGGGTTGCACGAGGAACGTTGCGGCCGCGAGATAGACGGCGACCAGTGCCGTGACGCCGACGTATATCTTCCAGATCGCACGGGCAGTCCCCGCGATACTCGGCCGCAGCTGCTCGCTTCGCGCCTCCGACTGGTACAGCGAGAGCCCTGCCGTGCCACGGGGCTGTCGGAGGATCGCGAGCGAGAGAACGATCATCCCCGCTCCACCGATCCACTGCATCTGTGAGCGATACCAGAGGAAGCCGTGCCCGACGGACGGCTCGTGGACGCTCATCGTCAGGCCGGTGGTCGTGTACCCGCTCATGCTCTCGAAGAAGGCGTGTATCGGGTTCCGGAAGTTGAGGAGACTCGACTGGTAGTTCGCGCCCGCGGGAACGAAGGATTCGAGCACCGCCGGCGGCGTGATGTACGCCGCGATGACGAACGGAATGGCACCGAACGCCGCCGTGGCGAACCACCCGAGCGCGGCGACGATCATCGCGTGATGGCGCTTCGGTTCCGGGGCGTCCTCACACAGCTTGTAGGCGGCCCCGCCAGCGAGCGCCGTAATCCCCGCCGCAATCAGGAACGACAGCGCACTGTACCACTCCCGATAGAGCAGGGAGACGAGCAGCGGTACCACCATCAGCCCGCCGATAAGCACCTGAAGCGCACCGATGTCCCTCACGACTGTCTTCGTCGCTGCCACAGCACCGAATCGACCGGCTGACGAAGCAGACATGGTTATCGTTCCACCGTCTGGTCTTCGTAATGACCAAAAACGTCGGTGAGCGCCGGTTTCGCTCCCTTCGATGAGTAGACGGTCAACAGGTCACTCGCCTCGATTCGAGTGTCGCCCCGGGGTGTCAGCGGTCTGTCTCGGCCCTCCCGCTCGACGGCAACGATCAGCGCATCGCCCGGCAGAAGGTTCGCGTCGTCGGCTTCCGTGAGCGTCCTTCCTGCGATTGGGGCGTCCTCCGTCACCGTGATCTCGAAGACTTCCGCCTCGTCGCCTATCTGCATGTAGTCGACGATTGCGGGTCTGGCGACCGCTCGGTAGAGGTAACCCGCGATGAGCTGTTGCGGGTTTTCGATAGTATTCACGCCGATCTGACGGAAGAGACTCATGTGCTCTGCAGTGTGAACGACCGACGTGATCCGCGGAACCGCTGACTCCTTTGCGAGCAGACAGACCATGACGTTCGTGGCGTCCTGATTGGTCGTCGAAATGATCGCATCAGCCTGCGCGGCACCGGCATCTGCCAGCGTCTCCTTCGCGGTCGCGTCCGCGTTGAGCACCATGCAGTCGTACTCGCTCGCTATCAGGTCGGCTCTCTGTGTGTCCCGTTCGATGACAGCCACTTCGTTTCCGGAGCGGGTCGCGATGTCGATCAGTGGGGTGCCGATGTTGCCCGCCCCGACGATGATGATGTACATGTGCGATTTGTATGTTATAATCCGGATTCAGATGCCCGTCGAGACCGCCGTAGAGCACCCGAGATCCGGTTACCGAGTCTGTGTATCCCACCGTGAGTTCTCCTCTAACAATAAAGATTGGCCTTCTGTTTCGCCAGAGAAAAATTTCTGCCCTCCAAATTTTGCTGAGACGGGATAGTATCAATCGATCAAAATAATTGGTCGTAAATCGATCCCTGCATAGCTTCGACACGATTGACATCCGTTACCAGAACGTTGCGTGGGCAGGAGACCTTGCGTCGGGATACTCACAACCGCTGTAACCGCACGAGCGACAGGAAAGACACTTTATACCGCTGATCGTAGCCTTTCTATGGCACAGCGCATCGACGAGATCGACAAGCGCATCCTCTATTATTTGTCCGTAGATGCCCGGAATACGACGACATCCGATATCGCCGAAGAGACCGAAGTCACTCCAGCGACGATCCGGAATCGGATCGAACAGCTCGAAGAGCACGGGATTCTCCGAGGCTACTCTACCGACATCGATTACAAGGCCATCGACTCGTACGTAAAGTATCAGTTTAGATGTACGGTCGATATTCCGGATCGCAAGCGGCTCGCTCAGTCCGCGCTGGAGATTCGTGGAGTGCTAACGGCCAGAGAGCTGATGGCAGGCTCGTCGAACTTACTGATCACAGCCGTCGGAGCCGACACGAACGAGATCACGCGAATCGCGCACAAGCTCTCCGATCTCGGGGTAGCAATCGAAGACGAAAGCGTGGTCGAAGACGAGTACCACACGTCGTACAGTCCGTTCGGACCCGAAGACGTACCGAAGGAGCCATCGCTGACGGACTTCATGAGCCTCGCCGGGGACGCGGAAGTCGTCGAGTTCACCGTCTCCGAGGGGGCCAAAATCGCGAATTCGAGTATCGAACAGGCTGTCAGTGACGGTCTCTTGGCCGATGAGGTACTCGTCGTTGGCATCGAACGAGACGGCGACGTGCTCACGCCCAGAGGGGAGACCGTCATTCAGCCGGGGGATGTCGTCTCTCTGTTCTCGAAGTCCTCGCTGGAAAAGGACGCTCTGGAAGTGTTCGGCATGTAAGCTCGACACCGTTCAAACCACGGCAGAGCCGACGCGGTACGGTCGCCCGGATTACTCGGTGTCGAGATACCGGAGGACACCGCGAACGTTCATCGTCGCCTCCGTGCGGACCTTCCGCTCGCTCCACGGCTCGATGGCCGCCATCTCCTCGGCGACTGTCTCGACGACTTCCTCGTCGCTGTCCAGTCGGTCGCGGGCCGCCTCGATGTCGCGTACCCAGTCTGTCAGCACCGCCTCGTAGATATCGAGTTTCTCGCCCGTCGCCGTCGGGCCGTAGTGGGCGTACAGGAGGACGGCGGGGTCGAGTTCGCGCAGGGTGTCGATGTCGTCGAGACAGCCGTCGAGGTCGAACGTCGGCGGCGGCGAGGTGGGCCGCACCTCGTCGTGTCGCTGAGCGTAGATGCCCGCGGCGTCGGCGGCGAAGACGGCGTCGTCGGCCGGACTGTGAAACACCGCTTGATGCGGGGCGTGACCGGGGGCGTCGTACACGTCGAGCGTGCGGTCGCCGAGAGGTATCTCGTCGCCGCCGCGGATCTCGGTGATGCGCGCGGCGGGGATCGGCTTCGGCTCGCGGTACAGCTCGAACTGCTCGCCGACCGCCCGCTTCGTGCCCTCCCACAGCCGCGCCGGGTCAACGAGATGCGACGCCCCGGCCTCGTGACAGAGCACCGTCGCGTTCTCGCAGGCTTCGGCGAGGTGGCCCGCACCCCCCGCGTGGTCGAGATGGACGTGTGTCGGAACGATGTACGACAGTTCATCGCGGTCGATACCCACCTCGGCCAGCGCCGCGAGCGTGTTGTCGACGTTCCCGCCGATGCCCGTGTCGATGATCGCAGGGTCGGGGGTGTCGAGCACGTACAGCGCGCCGTACTCCGCGGTCTCGTACATCCCCGTGTCGAGATAGTACACGTCCGAGACGGACGGGTAGTCCACCTCGTACAGATCGCCGATTGCCATACCGGCTGTGGGTGGTCGGGGTAGTAAAGGGGTGGGGTGGTACACCGGTAGTGTTTGGATAAAAGGGGATAAGCTGCCGTAGACAGTGTGAGTAGCTTGGAAGCCCCCGGCGGCTCGACTCCCGGGCCTCGCTGTGCGCGCTCCCTCCGGTCGCGTGCTTACATCGGCCGGTTCGTCGAGCGCGAGGCCGGCGGAGCCGGCCTCGAATGGTCGCGGCGGCGCAGCCGCCCCATCGCGTGTCTGAACAGGACCGGTACACCGGGAACCGTTCTCACGGCATCGACACCCCTTTTGCCCGACGCGGGGAACCACGGACAAATGCTGTCCCGACAGTTCGTCCGCGAGAACCCCGACGAGGTTCGACGGGCACTCGACACCAAGGGCGTTGACGTGGATCTCGACCGTGTCCTCGAAACCGACGAGGAGTGGCGCGCGCTCAAATCCGAGGGCGACGACCTGAGACAGGAGCGCAACCGGATCTCCTCGCGCATCGGCGAACTGAAGGCGGAAGGGAACGAGGAGGAGGCGCAGGCGGCCATCGAGCGGTCGAGCGACCTGAAGGCGGAGATCGAGGAGGTCGAGACCCGTGCCGACGAACTTGAGGCCGAACTGGAGCGGGCGCTGTTGCGAATCCCGAACGTCCCGCACGAGGACGCGCCGGTCGGCGAGGACGAGAGCGACAACGTCGAACTCCGCCGCGAGGGATTCGGCGACCTACGTGACCTGCCCGACGAGGTCGTCCCGCACTACGATCTGGGCGAGGACCTCGACATCCTCGACTTCGAGCGGGGCGCGAAGGTGTCCGGCGGCGGCTTCTACTTCACGAAGGGTGCCGGCGCCCGACTGGAGCACGCGCTGATCCAGTTCATGCTCGAACTCCACCGCGAGCAGGGGTACGAGGACGTGTTCCCGCCGCTGCCGGTCAACTCGCGGTCGATGCAGGGGACCGGCCAGTTCCCGAAGTTCGTCGAGGACGCCTACCGCATCGGCGGCGCGAACGACGAACCGTACGACGAGGACGACCTGTGGCTCCTGCCGACGGCGGAGGTGCCGGTGACGAACATGTACCGCGACGAGATCCTGCTCGATGAGGACCTCCCGCTGAAACACCAAGCGTACTCGCCGAACTTCCGGCGGGAGGCGGGCGAACACGGCACCGAGACGCGGGGTATCGTCCGCGTCCACCAGTTCAACAAGGTGGAACTCGTCAACTTCGTCCGGCCCGAGGAGAGCGCCGAGCGGTTCGACGGCCTCGTGAGCGAGGCGACGGCGGTGCTTGAGGAACTTGGTTTGCCCTATCGTGTGCTGGAGATGTGTACCGGCGACATGGGGTTCACGCAGGCAAAGAAGTACGACATCGAGGTGTGGGCACCCGGCAACGACGACCCCGCTGGTCCCGAAGCGGGCGGTCGGTGGCTAGAGGTCTCGTCGGTGTCGAACTTCGAGGCGTTTCAGGCCCGGCGCGCCGGCATCCAGTACCGACCGGAGCGTCACGAGTCGGCCGAACACGTCCACACGCTGAACGGCTCCGGGCTCGCGGTGCCGCGCACGCTTGTCGCTGTCCTCGAATACTACCAGAACCCGGACGGCACCGTCGACGTGCCCGAACCGCTCCAGCCGTACATGGGTAGCGAGGTCATCGAAGGGTCGGAGCCGGTCGGCGAGTCGGCCGTTGGCGCGGGCGAGCGGGAGTAGCCACGCCCGCGTCGGCGCGACCGTGTGCTACTGGAGGTCCGACGGCGTGTAGACGTACAGACCGTCGTTGGGGTACGAGCGGCCGAGCTGGTCGGCGTCTTCACACAGCAGGACGCGACCGTCGTTGGGGATGACGTACGTGTTGTCGACGTTCAGCGGCGTCTTGTCCGCGACAGACGCCGGGTCCGCGGCGTTCGGCCCGACGACGGCAGGTTCGAGCCGCGTCACGTCGTAGTCATCGGTGACCGTCGCACGGTACACCATCCCGCCGTCGACCTGTTCATGACGCAGGTCGTCCTCGGTGTCGGCCATACTGGCGTTGACCTCCGCGAGACCGATGTACATGTTATCGCCCGGCTGCGCGCCCTGTCGGTTGCCGTCGGTGTCGATCCCCTCCGACTTGCGGAACTCGACGGTGCTGTCCAGCTCTCTGGCCGCGGCGCGCGTCTCGAGGAACGGGACACGACGAAGCCGCTCGTCAACTCCCTCAGGACCGTTCTGTTCGTGCTGTCTGGCCCACTCGACGATGTCCTCGTCGGCGATGTAATCCTTGTTCCCGTTCTCCACCACCTCGCGGTCGGCCTCGGCCAGTGCCTGCTCGTAGTCCTTCGCCCACGGGGTGTCTGCGTGCTGGAGGTAGTCGAACTGGTCGACGTCGTCGTACTCGGCGATCCACGACTCTACCTCGCCGTTGGTCGCCGTCCCGAGCGGTAGCCACTCCAGTTCGATGGCGGCGTCCTTCGGAGCCTCCGGCTCGTCCGGGACGTTCGTCCGCTTCGGCGCGTACAGCGTGCCACGGATGTCCGCCGGGTCCTCGTACTCCGGGATCGGCTCCTCGGCCTCGAACTTGTAGAAGCCGCCCTTGTCCTGTCCGTCGCTCGTTCCGAACACCGTCTGCATATCGTCGGCGACCTCCGGGAGTTCCCACGAGGCACGCCCCATCACGTAGTACTTCATCGGCTCCGGCTCCTCGCCGGTCGGGTTGCGGATGTCGAGCAGGTAGCCCTGACGGTACTTGTTCGGGAACTTTCCGCCGCCGCCGATGGCCATCTGCGTGTTGCCCGTCTGCTGCTGGTCGAGCGGGTACGCGCCCAGATAATACGCGAGCAGTTCGACGCCGGACAGCGCCCAGTACCCTTGGACGTACCACGCGTCGTCTCCGTAGAGTTCCCCGACGGCATCCTGAATCCCGGCCGGGTTCGGCCGGTTGAAGAAGTGTCCGGCACCGCGGATCCCGACGCCCGTCCCCGCCTCGACCATGTCGCTCACGCTCGCCGTCCCGGTCGTGAGCGGGTGCGAGTACTCCTCCTCGGCCGGCATCGGCGTCCCCCACGGACTGAGGTCGCCACCGCAGTCGATGCGGGTTCCGTCCATCTCGCGGAACGCGTCGAGACTCGAGAGGTTGATCGCGTTTTCGAGGTCGGCCTCCCAGCCGTCTTCCCCGCGGCTGAGCGGGATACGGCTGATTTCGCCGGGGCTCTGCTCGAAGTTGGTAAACAGGTAGCCCTCGGTCCCGTCGTCGTTCGTCGGGACGAACTGGTTCATATCCGGGTTGTGGCCCAGATCCGAGTAGCGCGAGCCGTCGAAGCTGTCGACGCGCTCCCCGGACGGGGTGCGCGGGACGCCGAGTGCGCCGTCGCCGCCGTCGATCTCGTCGCCCTCCCGTGCGAGGATGTTGTAGTCGCCGGCGGCCGTGCGGAGCCGTCCCTGCTCGGCCTTGGTCGTCGGGACGGACAGCTCCTCGAAGTCCTCGTCCGTGGTGTAGTTCTCGACGACGCCGATAGCGCCCTTGTCGTACGGTGCTGGGTTGTCGGTCGACGGGTGCTGGAGGCTGAACAGCAGTTCGTCCGTCTCGAACACGAACGGGCCCGTCACCTCCGCGCCGAGTGCCGTCGTGGCGAACAGCTCGACATCGCCGTCGACGTACGGGGCGTTCGGGTCGGCGTCGGAATCGGCAGCGACGGAAGGAATCCCACCGAGACCGGCTGCGGCAGCGGCGGCTGTACTCGATAACAACGTCCGTCTGGTGAACTCCGGCATACAGGTAGCGAACCGTCGCGAACGGGTTTAATCGATTGTATGAGCGATGTATTCAACTCCGTTCTACACATACGAAGCTGTACGGCTATAGTCGAGTCAATAGACGGATCACTCGGCCGCCTGCGCCCTGACCTCCGTGGCCTGCTCGCGGACGCGGGCGAGGAACCGCTCGATTCGCTGCGGCTCCGAGCCGTAAAAGGAGGCGACCCAGTCGACGGAGGTCTGTACGGCGAGGTACGCCGCGAGCGCGTGTTTGCCGGCCTGTACGACCTCGGGCGGCACCCCCCGGTCGCCCGTCTCGGCCTCGACGAACCCGTTGACCGCGAAGTACACGTCGGCGTACAGGCGTGCCGTTTCCGGGTCGGCAAAAGTCCTGCCGACGTGTTCGGGTGCCTCGAAGCGATACGTGCTCTTGCTCGTCTCGACGATGCGTACGCCGAGCGGGTACGATTCGAGCGGAGATGGCTCACCGTTCGCGGGTCGGCTTCGGGACATCAGTGGCGGGAGAACGGTTCTCGGTGTGTTTAATTGGTCGTATGACCGGTCCGGAGCAGTATATACCGGTACGTTCCGCACCCGAGACGCCGCTCAGAGGGTGTACGTCCGCAGGAACGCGAGGTGGCCGTTCTCGACTCGAAACACGTCCACGAACCGGAACCAGACGGAGCCGTCGGCCCGCCGGAGTACCCCTTCGACTGCCACGCCGTCGTCCGACTCGTACACCGACTCGACGGCGTGGGTGGTGTCGGTCTCGGGCCGCTCCTCGCTCATGAACCGCACGAACGCGTCGGCACCGTCGAGGGTCACGTCGCCACGTTCCTGCCGGAAGCCGTCGGCCAACAGCCCGCGCAGTCGGTCGTACTCGTCGGCGTCGATGGCGTCGTAGTACGCCCGGGCGAGTTCGCGCCGGTCCATACCACGAGCGTGGGGCGAGCGGCTTTAGTCCCGTCGCCGGCTACGCCGGCCGTGGACCTGCACGTCCGCTACGAGGGGGACGACGACCCCGAGAAGTGTACGGCCCGAAAGCTCGCCCGCTTCGACCTCGCCGAGCTACACCGGTCGCCGCAGTCGGTTCCGCGGGGTATCGTCCTCGACCCGCACGCGGAGCGGGCGCTGTCGCCGGCCGACGACGCCGACCTGCCGCTGGTCGCGCTCGACTGCTCGTGGGAGACGGCCGAGGCGGAGGCGTTCGCCCTCGACGGTTCCCACCGCGCGCTCCCGTTTCTCGTGGCTGGCAACCCGGTGAGCCACGGGCAACCGTTCCGGCTCAACACCGCCGAGGCGTTCGCCGCCGGCTGTTACGTCCTCGGCGACGAGACGCAGGCGGAGGAGCTCATGTCGAAGTTCCGGTGGGGCCACACGTTTCTGGAACTCAACGCCGAACCGCTGGCGCGCTACGCCGACTGTGATAACTCCGAGGAAGTCGTCGCCGTCCAGCAGGAGTATCTGGACATGGCCGAGGATTAGCGGCGACCGAAGCCGACCGGTGGGTCGAGCGGGCTTCTCGGGAGCCGTCCGTCGGGGTCGGGATCGTTGTACACGCCCGGCGCGATGTCGTTCGGGCCGTCCGGATACGCGAGGGCCGCGAGCGCCTGCACCTGTTCGCGACCGACCCCGAGTTCGAACTGGCCGCCGCCGTACAGCGTGAGGTCGAGCCGGTCGGCGTAATCCAGCGTGTCGAACAGCGACTCGACGCTCCCGAACCGCGAGGGCTTGATATTGAGCACCGCAGGGTCGAAGGGGAGCGCCTGTACCGACGGGACGCCGGTGATCGGGTAGTCCCACGCGATTCGGTCGCGCTCCCGTTCGAGCAGGTCCATCGTCTCGCCGGTCACACCGGGGTCCTCGATGACCGCCTCGGGAAACGCATCGAGCACGCGCCGGTAGAAGTCGGGGTCGGCGGGTACGTCCACCTGCGTCCCCTCGTAGAGTCCTTTCAGGTCGAGCACCCGGACGCGGTCGGTGTTCGCCAGTCGGTCGAGCAGCGCGTCGGACCAGTCGGGCGTCGGGTCGAGTTTGAACTCCGCCTCGGGGTTGGCGGCGAGCAGCTCCTCAATGCGCTCGAAGCCGTCCAGTCGGGTGGAGACGACGAACCGAACCGGCTCCGGCTCCGTGTCGAGCGCCTCGGCAAGCGTCATGTCGGCCTGTTTCAACGCGAGGTCCAGTGCCGCCGACTCGAAGGCCCACCGGCGGAACGCGGGGGCGTGCTCGGCGCTCGGCTCCTCGGGCCACAGGTCGGCGTCGGCAACCGCGTCCGAGAAGCCGTCGAACGTGTACTCGCCGCCGAGGTCAGGTCGTGGATACGGCTCCTCGCCGGATAACTCGACGGTCGTCGTCACCCGCGTGAAGCCGCTGGAGACATCCCGCTCGCGCCGCGACAGCGCCAGCTCATCGACGACGACCGGGAAGTCACGGACCATATCGTACCGTCGCACACCGGGTGAATGGGACGTAGCGATATAAACGCCGGCTCAGGCGTAGGGTAGCGTTCAGCTAATGGGGTCGTTGCTCGACTGACGGCCGCGGTGGGTGGGACTGAAAGGGGCCGGGCGCTCGACCCGGCCCCGGCGATGCAAGCACCGTAGCGAACGCAGTGAGCGAGGCGCGCAGCGAGTCGCGGACGGTCGAGCGCCCGGGGGCTTTCTACACCCTATTGCTGGCTCATATAGCTGAATCGACGTTATTTGAACACTACCGCTCGGACACTCGGAACGTTTAACAGCGCGCTGCCGATATTCGGAGTATGGCCAAGTTCGAGAAAGCAGAGGCGCGAACACTGGAGAAGATGATCTGTATGCGGTGTAACGCCCGCAACGCACAGCGCGCCGACCGATGCCGGAAGTGCGGCTACGAGAAGCTCCGACCGAAGGCGAAGGAGCGGCGAGCAGCCTGAGCGGAGCGAAGGCCGCTAGCAGCGCGAGCGGGAGTGCAACGACACGCGAGCGCAGGGCGGCGTAAGCGAAGCGTCGCCGCCGGACGTGCGAGCGGGCGCGAAGCGCCCGCGAGCAGACGAAGCGATACGCGAGCGCAGGACGGCTTAGACGCGCAAACGGCTCTCGATTTCTCGCAGTTTATACAGCATGTAGAGCGTCGCGTCGCTCCGGATGCTCCCGACTGCGCTACAACTCCGACCGAGCGAACGCGTCGCCGGTGCGGGCGGCGAGTCGGGCGACCCGGAGCGGCTCCGGGCGGCCGCCCTCCGGCGTGAACGCGCGGACGATCCGGGCGGCCGCTTCGTCGTCCGCGCCGACAGCACGGACCCACAGCCGTTCGCCGTCGACCGTGAGTTCCCGTCGCGGTGGCTGTCGCTCGTAGATGTCGATTCGCTCGGCGAGTGCGTCGCCGTCGAACTCGCGGCGGAGCGCGTCACCGAGACCGGGACTCGGCTCGAAGGAGACGGAGAGGACGGGTCGGTCGACGCGCTCGCGGATGGCGTGCAGGTCGAAGAGATTGAACCACGCGGGGGCGATTCCGGAGAGGAAGAGGACCCGCGCGTCCGGCCGGCCGAGGCCGGTGACGAGTCGCGCCGCCGCGTCGGAGGCGTCCGTGCCGCCGACAGTGCAGCGTCCGAAGCCGAAGCCGTCGACGACCCGGTCGCGCCGGACGACCGCCGCCGCGAGCGTGCTCGTGTCGCCCTCGTACGACTCGGCGACGCCGACGGCCCGGCTACCGGGTTGCACCGACTACTCCTCGGCTTCGGTCTCGGCCTGTGCCTCCTTCATCTGCTGGAACTGGTCGAGCAGTTCGTCGCTGGAACTCTCGCCGAAGTCGAACTCCACGTCCCCGTCGTGGTCGTGCTCCGAGGCGTTGATCCCGTCCTCGTCCTCGAAATCGGTGTCGTAATCCTGATTCTCCTGCTCTGACTCGTCGTAGCTCCCGAAACCCATGGACATTAGTGATTAATCAGTACGCACGGAAAAGTCCCATGTTGCCCGTCACCCTCAAGCGGCCGGCCCGCGTCGCCCCGGTATGGAGCCGATCAACGTCACGGCCGACGCCGAGACGTTCACGAGCAACGCCTTCCTCGTCCCCGGCGAGGCGCCGACGCTCGTCGACAGCGGCGCGATGGCCGGCGTCGAGCGCGTGGTCGCCAACCACGTCGACACCCTCGACCGAGTCGTCATCACGCACCAGCACGGCGACCACATTGCCGAATTGGATGCGGTCGTCGACCGCTTCGACCCGGCCGTGTACGCCTACGACGACCATCAACACCGGACCCACGACATCGCCGCCGGCGACACGCTGGCGATTGGCGACGAGTCGGGGGAGGTCGTCCACACGCCCGGTCACGCTCCCGACCACGTCTCGCTCGTCACGCCCACGCGGCTGTTCTCCGGCGACGTGGTCGTCTACAACGACGGCGCGTTCGACGACGGTAGCTTCGGTCGCACCGACAATCCGGGTCAGTCGCGCGAGCGCCTCGTCGAGTCGGTCCGGCGACTGCTCGACCGGCTGCCGGACGGCGTCGAGGGGATGTACGCCGGCCACGGCGACGCCTTCCACGGCGACGTGCGTACCGTCGTGGAGCGCTCGCTGGAGCGCGCCGAGCGTCGCGAGCCGAAGTATCCCGACGAGTAGCGGTCGCAAACACGCCGATTCATATGTCGGCCGGCCCTCTGATCTGTCATGAGCATGGACGGACTGGACGTGACCGCCTGCGAGCAGTGCCCGGCGCTGTGTGAGTCTCGCTCGCGGATCGTCAACGGCACCGGCCCGGCGGACGCGGACCTGCTGTTCGTCGGCGAGGCACCCGGCGAGCACGAAGACGAACAGGGCGAGCCGTTCGTCGGCCGGTCGGGCGACGTGCTCGACGCCGCGCTCCGGGACGCCGGCATCGCGCGTGACGACGTGCGGATCACGAACTGCGTTCGCTGTCGCCCGCCGGACAACCGCGACCCGCACGTCGAGGAGTTGGCGAACTGCCGCGACTATCTCGACGCGGAGATCGAACGGCTCGACCCGTCGCTGGTCGTCACGCTCGGCAAGGTGCCCTCCGAGCATCTGCTCGACCGGTCGATTGCGGTGACGAACGAGGCGGGCGACACCTTCGACGCTCGCGTCGGCGACACGTCGTGTCGCGTCCTCGTCTCCGTCCACCCGGCCGCGACGCTGTACGACCGGAGCCAAGAGGAGACGTTCGAGACGACTATCGCGCAGGCGGCGGATCTGGCCGGCGTCGGCGAGGGAGAAACCGGGCAGTCGCGGTTAGGCGAGTTTTAGACGTTCGTTCCGAGCCACTTGCTCGGGTTCGCGAGGTCGCGAATCGACTCAACGAGGCTCTTCGTCTCGTGTTCCGAGGGGCGGAGCCGCGCGCGGAGCCGCGAGGAGGTCAACTCCACGGTGAGCACGATGACGACGACCATGAACAGCGCCGCGACCGCCTTGTCGAACGCGAGGAAGCGGAGCTTGAGATCGAGATACTGGCCGATGCCGCCCGCGCCGACGACGCCGAGCGAGATGGCGATGCGCGTGTTGATCTCGAGGATGTAGAGCGTCCACGCGATGAACGACGAGGAGACCTGCGACAGCATGCCGAAGGAGATGACCTGCGGGCGGTTCGCGCCGGTCGACCTGATGGCTTCGATTGGCCCCTCTTCGATCTCTTCGAGTTCGTCGGTGAACAGTCGGCCGAGATTGCCGACCGTGTCCGTCGCGACGGCGAGCATCGCGCCGATGGGCGAAATCGAGGCGAGCGGAATGTAGATGAGCACCCACACCAGCGCCGGAACGGCCCGGATGGTCGACATCGTGCCACGAAAGATGAAGTTGAACGGGAACGGCGTGACGCGCTCGGAGCCGAGCACGCCAAAGAGGAGCGCGAGCGGGAAGCCCAGCACCGTGCCGGTGAAGCCGATGATGATCGAGACGACCGCACCGGAGATGATGTAGCTGTCCGAGCCGGTGAGCACCGTCTCCACGAACGTTCCGGGGTGGGTCAGCGACGCGACGAGGCCGCCCCAGCCGGTCGCCTCGCTCTCCTGTGAGTAGACGGTGAAGTCGACGAAGTTCGGCGAGAGGAACTGTCGCACGCTGTCGATGAACACCGGCATCTGACTGCTCAGATCGCGGAACAGCCGGTTCACCGAACTCCCGGCCAGATACCCCATCCCGAAGTACGCCGCGAGCAGCACCACGCTCAACAGTGCGAGCAGCCCGATCCGGCGGAACAGCGTGCGCCGCTCGATCCGACCCAGCGTCTCGGCCACGCGCGTCTCGGTGTCGGTCGCCGTGCCGCCGTCCGGGCGGGCGTCGTCCTCAGACATCGGCGGTCACCTCCTCGCTGTCGTCGTCCTGCTCTGCGTACGCCCCTGCCGTGTCCGTACCGTAGTAGAGGTCGTCGACCACGCCCATCGACAGTTCCTCGCGGGAGCCGTCGAAGACGACGCGACCGTCGCGGACGCCGATGAACCGGTCGCCGAACTCGCGGGCGATGTTCACCTGATGGAGCGAGGCGATGGTCGTGAGGTTCCGCTCCTCTGCGGCCTGTTTCATGTAGTCCATCACGTCCCGGGCCGCCTTCGGGTCGAGACTGGAGACGGGTTCGTCCGCGAGCAGGAGTTCGGGGTCCTGCACGAGCGCGCGGGCGATGCCGACGCGCTGTTTCTGGCCGCCGGACATCGACCCGGCGCGCTGTTCGGCCTCGTCGAGCAGGCCGACGGTATCGAGCGCGCCCAACGCCGCCTCCTTGTCGTCCGTGGCATAGGCGGTTGCGAGACTCCGGAGCCACCCTGCCCGAGAGAGCGCGCCGGTCAGGGCATTCCGGTAGGCGGACAGCGACTCGATGAGGTAATGCATCTGAAACACCATCCCGACCTCCGAGCGCGCGCCCGGCGGATGGCCGTTGACGAGGGCGTCCCCCTCGGTCGGCGCGGTGAGTCCGTTGAGTACACGGAGCAGGGTCGATTTGCCCGCCCCCGACGGCCCAAGGACGACGACGAACTCCCCTTGTTCGACGTCGAAGGAGACGTCGTCGAGTGCTACGGTGCCCTCACCGTAGGTTTTGCGCACGTTCGACAGTGAGACGACCGGCATTAGAGGCAAGAATTGTGCACGGAGGCTTTAGCTTCCCGGTCTCGATTAGGAGTCGAGGAACTCTGCCTCGATGCCAAGTTCGGTGGCCACGTCGATGACCGGCTGGTACGTCTCGACGTCCGCGGGCCGCACGTCGCTGAACCAGAGGTCGTCGTCGGTGTCCGCTTCGCCGTCCTCGCCGAGATACATCTCCTCGGGCGCGTCCTTCATCGCATTCACGAGCGCCGACTGCTCCTCGTCGGACAGCTCCGGCGAGGTGACGATGGGCGCACGCGGGATGCCGTCGTACGTCTCCACGTACTCGTAGCCGTCCTTCAGTTCGCGGTCGTCGTTGAGGGTGATGAACTGCCCGACGCCGGCGGCCACAACCTGATCGTTTTCCAGTTGGGTGAACGCCTGCGAGTGACCGGAGAACGTCGCGTCGAACTCGGCGCTCCCCTCCTCCTGCGGGAAGCTCCCGATGTCGAGCCCGGCCTCCGACAGCATGAACAGCGGGAACAGCGCGCCCGACGCGGAGAGGCGGTCGGCGAAGCCGACGCTCTCGCCTTCGAGGTCGCTCAGACTGCTGATGTCGGAGTCCGTCTTCGTCACGATGACCGACGAGTAGTCCCACGAGCCGTAGGCGTACCGCTGGAGTGCGATGTCGGCCTTGTCGGCGTTGACGCCGAGCGCGGCCGAGAACGGCCCCGTCTCCGCGATGTCGGCAGTGCCGGAGCCCATCGCCTGCAGCACCGCGCTGTAGTTGCGGGCGTACTTCAGCTTCGTCGACATCTCCGTCTCGGAGCTGAGATGCTCCTTTACCGGCGCGTACTGTTTCTGCATCAGTTCCTGCGGCTCGGAGGGCGACATCAAGAAGTTGATCTCGCCGTTGCCGTACGGCACCGGCGTGGACGTGTCGGTCGTCGTCGATCCGTCGTCGGTGCCCCCACCCGACTCACCACTGCATCCGGCGATGAGTCCAGCGATACCTGCGCTCCCGGCGGTCTTGAGGAACGTTCGTCGGTTCGTCATCGGAACAGTTGATTCTCCGGCAAGAACATCAAAAACGTACCGATTTGGTCTATATCGTTCGTTATAGACGCACGTTCGACGGAAACCGACTTACGAACCCGCGACGAAGCCCCACCATGAGCGTCCAAACTACGGCCGAGGTGGTCCTCGTCGACTACGGACTGGGGAATCTCCGGAGTGCCACGCGCGGACTGGAGCGTGCGGGCGCGACCGTCGATATCACCGACGACCCGGCGGCGTTCGACGCTGCCGACGGGGTCGTGCTCCCCGGCGTCGGCGCGTTCGCGGAGGGGATGGAGAACGCCGCGCCGCTCCGCGACGCACTCGTTGATTACGCCGAGCGCGGCCGCCCGCTGTTCGGTATCTGTCTCGGCATGCAGATGTTGCTCACCTCAAGCGAGGAGTCCGACCGCGAGGGGCAGGGTGACGCCGAGGGGCTCGACCTCATCCCCGGCCGCAACGTCCGTTTCGAGGGCGGCCAGAAGGTGCCTCACATGGGCTGGAACGAACTGTCGGTCGAACGCGACCACCCCATCGTCGATGGGGTCGACGGCGAACACGCCTACTTCGTCCACTCCTACTACGCGCGGCCCGACGACGACGCGGCCGTCGTCGCCACGAGCGACTACGGCGTCGACTTCCCGGCAGTCGTCGCCAACGACGCCGGCAACGTCTTCGGGACGCAGTTCCACCCGGAGAAATCCGGCGAGACGGGACTACAGATCCTGCGGAACTTCGTCGACTACTGCGCGGAGCAGTAGTTGGGCGGACGCTGTGTGATGTAGAGTTTAGTGTAGAAAGGAGCCATGGTAAGCCATCACCGATATTTCTCACAGCATCCGCGCGAGCGATAGCGAGCGCGGTTCACGGCGCGGCGGAGCCGCGCCGTAGCGCCCGCGGACGAGAGGCGCGAGCGTAGGAGCGCCGACGGGAGCAGGCGCGCATATTTTCTCCAAGTTTTTATCGGGCCGGCGAAGCCGGCCCGTGCAAAAAGTGGGTTAGAGGAACTCCCGAACGTCGGCGTACCACATGTCGTGGCGGTCGACGCGGTCCACCCGCTCCGCGATGGCGACGGCGATGGCGTGCCAGCAGAGCTCCGTCGGGTCGTCATCGTCGAGATTGTACTGTGCGTCGCGGCACAGACAGCCGCCGTCCTCGACGACGTGCTCCTCCGAGTGGCCGACGACGACGGTAAAGTCGTTGTACTCCTTGACGCGCTCTTCTGCGACTGCCTCGATGGCGCGTGCACCGCGTTCGCCGTGGGTCGTGAGGATACGGTCGACTATCTCGGGCGAGAGGTCGCCTGCCTCGGAGAGCGAGTCCTGCCACTCCTCGACCGCGTTCACGCCCGTCGGTTCTCGTGGGGCGTGCAAAAGGGTTCGGTGACGGGAAGCGCCCGCCCGACATAGTTGGACGAAGGTTGAAGTAGGAGAGCGGGACCAACCGGCCCGTGACGTGAGTTCGGCCCGGGTCGGCCGAGACGGGTGTGTGGACCACCGGCCCGGGTGTGCAGTCGTGGTCCGCCTGTTCGCTACCGCTCGGGTTCGATGTACACCCTCCCGATGTCCGGCTTGACGCGCCGTATCTCGTCTTCTATCGCCGTGATGCGTTCGTCCATCTCGCCGGTGTCGAGCGTCGTGTCGAACGCCACGTCGGCCGCGACGAGCACCTCCTGTGGGCCGAAGTAGACGGTTCGGAAGCCGACGATCTCGGTGACGCCGTCCCAGTTCGCGACGAGTGCCCGGAGTTCTCGTTCCTGTGCGTCCGGCAGCGACTCGCCCAAGAGGAGTCGCTTGTTCTCCCACGCCAGCGCGACGGCGAAGCACATCAGCATGATGCCGATCAGGAACGCGGAGACGGCGTCGTAGAGCGGATTGCCGGTAACCCGCGAGAGGAAGACGCCGAACAGCGCAAGCCCCGCCCCGCCCAGCGCGATGGCGTCCTCGGTCAACGCCGTCAAGACGGTCACGTCGGCTGTCTTCCGGAACCCCTCGCGAAATCCGGACCACTGCTTCTCGTCGATCTCCGCCCGCATCGACGCGTACGCTTTCTTGAACGCGTACGACTCGAAGGCGATAGCCCCGGCGAGCACCGCGTAGTTCACCCACACGCTCGGGACCTGCGTGCCGACGACTGGCACCGCCGTCAGCTCGGTCGTCACTGGCTCCGGATGCGTGATCGCGTGATAGCCGTGCTTCAGCGACTCCCACCCCGCGATTCCGAACAGGAGCATGCTCACGAGAAACGAGTAGAAGAACTGCGCCTTCCCGTAGCCGAACGGGTGTTCTCGGGTCGCCTCCTTCCGGCCGTAGAAGATACCGATGAGGAGAAACACCTGATTGCCGGTGTCGGAGATGGAGTGATACGTCTCCGAGAGCATCGCCGGCGATCCCGTCAGGAGATAACCGCCGAACTTGAGAACGGTGATGGCGGCGTTCGCCACCAGCGCCGCGACCACTACCGACGTACTGCTTGCCATCGTCGGTGGCTCACGCGGTGACGGGAAAGTCCTTATCCCGCGCACACAAACCGGACACGATGATCGTCGTTCTCTCCGACACGCACGGCCGCGAATCGCACCGACTTGAGGGCCGGAGTCGCGAGGCCGTCAGCGAGGCCGCGCTCGTCTGTCACTGCGGTGATTTCGTCACCGAGGCGGTGCTCGACGCCTTCGAAGCGGTCGTCGCGGACGCCGGCGGCCGGTTCGTGGCCGTCTCGGGCAACAACGACCAGTCGGCGGTGCGCGACCGCGTGTCCGAGACGGAAATCGTCGACCACGCTGGCGTGCGACTCGCTCTCGCGCACGGCCACGAGCACACAGACACCTCGCTCGCAATGTTCGGCCGGCAGTCGAACGCTGATCTCGTCTGTGTCGGCCACTCCCACGCGCCCGCCTTCGAGCGACTCGGAACCGTCCCGGTCTGCAACCCCGGGAGCCACGCCGATCCCCGGCGGTATCGCCCCGCCCACGCCGAACTGACGGTCGCCGAGGATACCCTCGACGGCGCGCTCGTCACGCCCGACGGCGAGCGGTTCGAGACGTTCACGGTCGATCTGTCGCCGGAGGAAGGGGAGGACTGACACGAGGACGTGATGGAGGGCCGAATGTGTCAGCGACAGTCGCTACGGAAGGGGACACAAAAGCGACGTCGAAGGGTCAAACGCTCCTTTTACCGTACGAAAGCGCGGCGACGGCGACGAGAACGACCAGTCCACCGAGGAAGAACAACACGCCCGGCGGGAGCGTACCAACGAGGTCGATACCCCAGCTAGCGACCGACTCTGTGACTGTATCTAGCGTCTCCGCCGCTGGCGTGGCCGTCTCCGTCGCCGTCGCCTGCGGCGTCGGGGTCGTGGTCGCGGCCGGCGTCGGCGTTCCGGCAGGCGTCTCGGTCGCAGTCTGTGCGGCGGTTTCGGTCGCAGTCTGTGCGGCGGTTTCGGTCGCTGTCTCGGTTGCTGCTTCCGTCGGCGTCGACGTTGTCACTGCCCCGCCGTCCGACTCGGTCGTCGACTCCGGCGCGGCACCGCTCCCCTCCGCTCCGGTGCCGCCGAACGGTCCCGGGAGGATGCCGTCGCCGAACAGCTGCTGGACGGCGGCGCTCCCGAGGAGGAGCGCGCCGACGCCACCGAGCAGCCGCGAGAGCATCGCACGAAGCCCGGAGGTCTGCTCGTCTTCCGCGGCGACGATGACCAGCGGGTCGTCGGCGGGCGCGTACACGTCCATCTCGCGGCCCTTCTCCGAGTAGGCGGTGCCGGCGACCTCGACGACGCCCGCGTCGTCGAGCCGCGAGAGGTGATACTGGACGTTCTGGAGCGAGCTATCGACGCGGTCGGCGAGTTCAGATGGGGGTGCCGGGTCGTCGTGGAGCGCGGCGACGATCTCACGCGCCGTCTCCGAGGCGAGTGCCGACAGCAGTTCGTCCGCGTCGTCACCCTCGATGCCGACGACGCGGGGACCGCTGTCGTTCGTGATGTCTGGCTTGGAGGGCAGGAGGCTCACGTCCGCGATATTCGCAGCCGTTGATATGAGTTTTGTGAGGGGAAACGCCTATGCCCGAAAGCGGCCACCACGCCACATGTTCAACGTCGACCCGTGGCTCGCCGTCATGATCGCGGCGATACTCCTCTTCGTTCTCGTCGTCTACCTCTTTCTCCGTCGGACGCTGCTCGCGTTCGCCGACGGACTCCGCGAGGGCTCCCGCCGCGATTAAGCCGCGGCGAGCCGGTCGATCACCTGCTCGGCGGCGGCCACTGCCGTCTTCACGTCCGCGCCGTCGACGTCCCAGTGCGTGCAGAACCGAACCTGATGGGTGCCGAACTCGGCGGCGCGCACCCCTTCGGCTTCGAGCGCGTCGAGGAACTCCGCGGCCGGCATCGGCGTGTCGACGAGCACGATGTTCGTCTCCGGGTCGTGAACGGTCAGCTCCCCGACGCCGGCCAGTCCGTCCGCGAGCTGCTGGGCGTTCTCGTGGTCCTTGGACAGCCGGTCGCGGTTCGCCAGTGCCTCCAGCCCGGGCGCGGCGATCATCCCCGCCTGTCGCATGCCGCCGCCGAACAACTTGCGCGTCCGTTCCGCCGCCTCGATGAACTCGCTCGGTCCGGCGATCATCGACCCGATTGGTGCGCCAAGGCCCTTCGAGAGACAGAACATGACCGTGTCGACGGGGTCGACGAGCTCGCTCGCGTCGATGCCGAGTGCCGTCGCGGCGTTGAACAGTCGCGCGCCGTCGAGATGCACCGCGAGGTCGTGCTCGTGAGCACGTTCGGCCGCGGCCGCGAGGTCGGCGGGCGCGATGGCCGTGCCGCCCTTGCTGTTATGCGTGCTCTCCAGACAGAGCAGGGTCGTCCCGGGCCGGTGGCCGCTGGCGGCGACGTACCCCTCCGTGACCTGTTCGGGACTGATGACGCCGCGGTCGTCGCCCGCGACGGTTCGGGCCTGCACGCCCGAGTGCTGTGCGATGCCGCCTAACTCCCACTTGTAGACGTGGCTCTCGACTTCACACAGGAGTTCGTCGCCCCGGTCCGTGTGGGTGCGGATGGCGACCTGATTCCCCATCGTTCCCGAGGGGACGTACAGCGCGTCCTCGGTGCCGACGCGGATGGACGTGTAACGGTGTCCGAGCGGAAATCCGGCATACCAACCGGTACGGCTCAAGGGAAAAATACGCGACGGTCCTATCGAAACCGGTTTTCACCCGCCGACCGACCCTCGGGTATGGACCCGCGCATCCGCGAACACGCCGAAGTCGTGGTCAACCACTCCGTCGGCGTCGAACCCGGCGACGATGTCGTCATCGACGCCCACCCGGTCGCAGAGGACCTCGTGACTGCCCTCCACGAGGTGTTGGCCGACATCGGGGCGAACCCGCTCGTCGTCCAACAGCGAACCGGCAAGCGGTTCCGTCGGGCATATCTCCGCAACGCCGACGCTGACTTCGACCTCCCGGACCACGAGATGGCGCTGTTCGAGGCGATGGACAGCTACATCGCGATCCGCGGTGACGCGAACGTCACGGAGGAGTCTGATATCGGCGGCGAGGTCCAGTCGGCCTACTCGCAGGCGCGCCAGCCACTCACCGAGGAGCGACTCGGCAAGACGTGGTGTCTCACGCAGTTCCCCGCGGCCGCGAACGCACAGCTCGCGGAGATGAGCACCGAGGCGTACGAGAACTTCGTCTTCGACGCCGTGCTGAAAGACTGGGACGCCGTCCGCGAGCATCAGGCACAGATGAAGACGCTGTTGGACGACGCCGACGAGGTCCGCATCGTCTCCGGCGAGACGACGGACGTGCGGATGAGCGTCGCCGGCAATGTGACGCTCAACGACTACGGCGAGGCGAACCTCCCCGGCGGCGAAGTGTTCACTGCGCCCGTCCCCGACAGCGTCGAGGGCGAGGTGCTGTTCGACAAGCCGGTGTACCAGCGCGGCCACGAGATAACCGGTGCACACCTCGCCTTCGAGGACGGCGAGGTCGTCGAGTGGTCCGCTGAGAAGAACGAGGACGTGCTCACGGAACTCCTCACGACCGACGACGCCGCGCGCCGTCTCGGCGAACTCGGCATCGGGATGAACCGCGACATCGACCGCTTCTCGTACAACATGCTGTTCGACGAGAAGATGGGCGACACGGTCCATCTCGCGGTCGGCCGCGCCTACGAGGCCACCGTCGGCGAGGGGAACGAACAGAACGAATCCGCGATCCACGTCGACATGATCGTCGACATGAGCGAGGACTCCCGCATCGAACTCGACGGCGAGGTCGTCCAGCGCGACGGGACGTTCGTCTTCGAAGAGCGCGGGGTCGAGTGACACGAGACCCCAGATACCGAACGGCAACGCCGTGAGGAGCGCGACGGAGAGACGTAAAGCCACGCTGACGAGGGGATCCCCGAAGTGGGGAGCCCAACCAGCGAACACAAAGGAGCCGGCAGGGACGCGGGTCCCGAGTAACGGGACCAGCGTCATTGCTGCGTCAACACGGGGTACATCAGCCTGAGCACGACCGTACCTCCGTGTCCGACAAGCGGTTCTATCTCCGCTCAGCCGACCACCTCCACGGTCTCGTTCTGCCCGTTTACAGCAGTCGCGGACGACTGCGACCGCGTGTGTAACCTATTTGCGGACATTACGCTACGTTCGTTTGCTTGTCCGGACATAAAGATTTTGTAACGTGGTGTTCTAGCCGGGATTAGAATCTATACGGCCTTATATAACGTCGAAAGTACTGAATTCGTCTTGCTTGGAGGGCATGAATCGGACGTTTGTCTGGTCCCCTGACGGCAGTGTTCACCTACTCTGTTGAGTGCCTATACGGGAGAACCATGACGTCCGCCGAGCGGAGCGGGGCGGTTCCCTCGCCGCTCACTCCGTTCGCGGCGAGAGTGTTTTCCCCCGAGTTTT
>PXSB01000094.1:23342-24395 GCA_003023185.1 Halobacteriales archaeon QS_9_67_17
GGTCACGGCGAGGAACGCCGCGACGTTCGCCCAGATCAGCGAGAGCCACCAGCCGACGAACAGGAAGTAGCCGGCTCGCACGAGGAGATTCGGCTGGCTCCGGTCGTCGGGCGCGTCGAGGCTTCGCGGTTCGGCCAGCGAGAGCGCCGTCGGGACGAGATTGACGAGCTTGATCCCGACCGGCAGGAGGACGACCGTGGCGTTCAGCGCCCACGCGACGTTGACAACGAGCGGCGTCAGCCACCAGCCGACGAGGAGGAACCACAGCGCGCGGGTGAAGCGGGACCGGCGTGCCATGTTGCGGCTACCCCTCGCGCCGGAATGGGCCTTGTGGCGGCCCGTCGTCACGACCGCGCGACGACGCCGATAGCGGCCGCGCCGCCGACCACGAGCGCGAACCAGTAGCTCATCACGCGATACAGTAGAGCGAGGGCAAACGCCGTCGCCGCAGAGACCGGCGTGAGCGCGATCAGCAGCGCGACGAGTGCGACCTCGACGCCGCCGAGTCCCCCCGGCGACGGGGTGAGGCCCGCGAGCGTCGACGCCGGCACGACGAACAACACGAGCAGCGGGTCGACGGCGGCCACGTCCAGCGTCAGCCCGGCGACGTACAGCGGGAGCGCGAAGAACACCCAGCCGAGGTATGCGAACGCGACGGCCTCGACGAGCGCGACCCGGCTGCTGGCGATCCGGCCGAACGCGGCGTACAGGTCGTCGATGCGCGCCGCGACGGCCTCGGCGCTGAGCCGGTCCGTGCGTTGTGTGATCGGCGCGACGACACGGAGGACGCCGGCTCGAAGCCGCGTCCGGAACCGCCAGCCGACCGCGACCAGCAGCGGGACGCCGAGCGCCATCGCTAACAGCCCCTGCGCGAGACCGTTCGCGGCCCCGGGAAGCGACGACCGGAACAGGAGCACCGAGAGCCCCACAGCGGAAAACGAGAAGAAGGGAAGAAGATTGAGTAGGTCGGCCGTGACCACCGACGCGAGCGCTTCCTCGTACGTCGCCTCCGTGTCGCGGGAGAGCACGTAGGCGATGAACGGTTCGCCGCCG
>PXSB01000095.1 GCA_003023185.1 Halobacteriales archaeon QS_9_67_17
ATCGAGATGGCACAGGGGCTGAGCGCGGACATCAACACCGAGGACTGACCTACGCGACGGTCGCGAAGACCATCTCGGAACTGCTCCCGAGCGGGTCCGTCACCGTCTCCGCGCGCACGTCGCTGAAGCCCGCCTCGCGCAGTTGCGCGAGCGTCCGCTCGCGGCCGGGTGCGGCAAAGAACATCTCCCCGCCCATCCACCCCCGACGAACAGTCTCGAACCGCCCGCCGGGAAGCGTCATCAACAGTGTACCGCCCGGCCGGAGGACGCGGGCGAACGCCTCGTACACGCCGGGCTGGTCGTCCCGCGGCACGTGGAAGACGGCGTGATACGCTGTGATCGCGTCGAACGCATCGTCGGCGAGCGGGAGCGCGGTCATGTCCCCGTGGACGAGCCGCGCGGCCGGTACGCGGTCGGTTGCGAGGTCGAGGCCAGCCCGTGAGAAGTCGAGGCCGACGCTATCGCCAGGGAGATTCGCCAGCGTGCGCTCCCCGTCGCCACAGCCCACGTCAAGCACGTCCGGGTCGTTCGGGAGGTCGGCGAGTAGGTCGTCGATGAGCGCGGCGTCGCTCCCGTCGGGGTCGCGCCGCTCGGCGTACGTCTCGCTCACCTCGTCCCACGCCCGTCGCACCGCGTTCCTGTCCATATCTATGTCATGGGCGCGACCCGTTTACTCTCTCGGGGTGTCATCTCTTGGGCAGGGTATTGTAATCGGCGGTTCCCACGTGGGGTCACTGCTTCTACAAGCGATGCTGGCTCGTTTACCCAGTATCGGATGGGACTGAAAGGGGCGACGCGCTCGACTCCCGGGCCTCGCTGCGGTCCTCGGCCTTCGGCCTGCGCGACCGTATTTCGAACTTCCTGCGGCGGAACTCAAAACATACAACCCACCATTCCCATGTCAACACTACCTCACGCGGAGGGGCAAGGCCTAAGCCTCACGACGACCTACTCATATATATGAGCACAGAATCCGCTGACGGCGACGACCTGCGCGACCGTATTTCGAACTTCCTGCGGCGGAACTTCCCGCAGATTCAGATGCACGGCGGGAGCGCCGCCATCCAGAACATCGACCGCGAGGAGGGGTCAGTGTCGATCCAGCTCGGCGGTGCCTGTTCCGGCTGTGGCATCTCGCCGATGACGATTCAGGCGATCAAGTCCCGCATGACGAAGGAGATCCCCGAGATCAAGAAGGTGCACGCGGATACGGGCGTGTCCTCCGGCGGCGGCGACGGCATGGGCGGCGGCAACGTCTCGCCGTCGTTCCCCGGTGAGTCGAGTTCCGGCGACGACGACGAAGGCCCGCAGGCCCCGTTCTGAGCCGACGTTTCTCGTTGTTTCTCGCTGTTGCGTAGCGGCTCAGCCGGCGAAGCTAAACCCGACGCTGTTCTAAGGGCGACGTGAACCGCGACCGGACGGAGCGGGCCGGGCTTGCGGCCGTCGTGTTCGCGGTGTTGTTCGCACAGGTGCTCCTCTACCCCGGCGTGCCGGCGTTGGTCGACTCGCTCGGCGGCAGCGGTCCGCTCGACGCTGGCCGTGCGTTCCTCGCGGCCGAGTTCGCCGGATTCGTCCTCTTCGCCGGCGCGTGGGGAGCCGTCTCCGACCGAGCCGGGCGTCGCGGGCCGTTCGTCGCGCTCGGCGCGTTCGGCGGCGCGGCCGGCTATCTCGTCATGGCGGTCGTCCCCGCGCTTTCCTTCGCAGGGGTGCTCGTCGTCCGGTTCGTGCAGGGTGCGTTCACCATCGGCGCGTTCTCGCTCGCTATCGCGGCGCTGATGGATCTGGACAGCGGCGGCGGGCGAAACATGGGCGCGGCGGGCATCGCTATCGGTCTCGGAACGGGGCTTGGCGCGCCGGTCGGGGGCCAACTCTACCGGCTCGGCCCCCGCGTGCCGCTCGTCGTCGCGGCGGGACTGCTGGCCGTCGTCGGGGTCGCGGCGCTGCGACTCGGCGAGAGGGCCGACGCGGACGGCGGGATGGACGGGAATCTGCTGGCGGCCGTTCGCGTCCTCTGCGACCGGCCGGCGCTGGCCGTCCCGTTCGCCTTCGGCTTCGCGGACCGGTTCACCGCTGGCTTCTTCGCGCTGGTCGGGGTCACGTTCCTGCAGGCGCGATTCGGTCTCGACCCGGCGGCGACCGGGCTGTTGCTGGGCGCGTTCTTCCTCCCGTTCGCCCTGCTCCAGTATCCGCTGGGGGTGCTCTCGGACCGCGTCGGTCGGGTCGGGCCGGTCGCGGCCGGGTCGTTCGCCTACGGACTGGTCATCGTCGGCGTGGCGTTCGCGCCGACGGTACCGGTCGCGGCGGTGGTGATGGCGTTCGTCGGTGCGTTCGGCGCGCTGTGTGCGCCGGCGACGCTCGCGTTGGTGCAGGACCTCGCGGCCGCAGACCAGCGCGGGACGGCGACGGGCGGCTTCAACGTCGTCGGGTCGGTCGGCTTCCTCGCGGACGTGGTCGGCGGCAGTTTGCTCGCGGAGCGCGTCGGCTACACGACGGCGTTTCTCGTCGCCGGCGGGGCGGAGCTCCTGCTCGCGGTCGCGCTGCTGCCCGCGCTGTTTCGGCTCGACACCGACCGCGTGGCGACGTTCGCGGGCGGGTCTGAGGGTGACTAACAGTTGTACGGTATCAAAACGACCATGCCGCCGCCCGGTAATCGTTAGTCACGACCGCGGTGATCCACGTGACCGAGAAACGCGAGTACACGGGCGAGTACCCCGACAAGACCCTGTATCTCCCCGGCCCGACCGAGGTGCGCGAGGACGTTATCGAGGCGATGGCGCAGCCGACCTTCGGCCACCGGATGGACCGGATGACCGATCTCTATACGACCATCGTCGAGGACACGAAGGCGTTCCTCGGCACTGACAACGACGTCATCGTCCTCACGGCCTCCGGCACGGAGTTCTGGGAGGCGACGACGCTCAACCTCGTCGAGGACCGCATGCTCGTGCCGACCTCCGGCGCGTTCAGCGGGCGACAGGCGAACGTCGCCGAGCGACTGGGCAAGGCCGTTGACCGCATCGAGTACGAGTGGGGGCAGGCGGTCAAGCCCGAGGACGTTCGCGAGGCGCTGGAGGCGAGCGACGAGGGGTACGACGCCGTCGGCATGGTCATGAACGAGACCTCGACGGGGGTTCGCAACCCGGTCGAAGCAATCGGTGACGTAGTCGCGGAGTATCCGGACACGCGGTTCGTCGTCGACGCCATCTCGTGTCTCGGCGGCGACTACGTCGACATCGAGGGCCACGGCATCGACGCTATCTTCACCTCGACACAGAAGGCGTTCGGGATGCCCCCCGGCCTCGCGGTGTGCGTCGTGAGCGACGACGCCTACCAGCAGGAGCTGGAACAGGACGACGCCTCGTGGTACGGCGGCTTTCAGCGGTGTCTCGACTACTACGACCGGAGGGGCCAGACTCACTCGACGCCCGCCATCCCGCTCATGCTCGCCTACCGCAAGCAGATGAAGTACATGCTCGACGAGAGCCACGAGGCGCGGGACGCGCGCCACCGCGAGATGGCCGAGTACACCCGCGAGTGGGCGCGCGACCACTTCGGGCTCTTCCCCGAGGAGGGGTACGAGTCACAGACGGTCACCTGTATCGAGAACACGCGAGGTATCGACGTGGCCGCGACCATCGAGACTGTCAGCGAGGAGTACGACATGGTATTCTCTGATGGCTACGGCGACATCGGCGGGGAGACGTTTCGCATCGGTCACATGGGCGAGCACACCGTCGAGAGCATCCGGGCGCTGACCGACGCCATCGAAGACGTGGCGGACCTGTAGCGACGACACGACCGATTTTTGCCGGCCGGGGACCGAACACGGGTAATGACCGATCAGGCGGATATCTCGTCGTTCACAGGCGACGAGGGCGACGAGGACACGTCCGCGGACGACGCACAGGGGGACGATACACCGGCGGACGACCCGCCGACCGACGACGCCCCGACGGACAACCCCTACGTCCGCGACCCGGACACCGACTTTACACCAGTTGCGGACCTCGACGAGACGCCGGCCCGCGAGCAGGTCGCGGACCTCCGCGAGGCGATTCGCTACCACGATCACCGATACTACGTGCAGGCGGACCCCGCTATCGGCGACCGGGCGTACGACCAGTTGTTCGACCGCCTGCAGGAGCTTGAGGCGGCGTTCGACATCGACACGACTGGTTCGCCCACGGAGCGGGTCGGCGGGGAACCGGTCGAGGCGTTCGACACCGTCGACCACGTCGCGCCGATGCTGTCAATCGACTCCTCGGGCGAGGCGGCCGAGGTGCGGGAGTTCGCCGACCGCGTCCAGCGCGAGGTCGGCGACGTACAGTTCGTCTGCGAGCCGAAGTTCGACGGCGTCTCCATCGAGGTGGTGTACGAGGACGGCGTCTACGAGCGAGCCGTGACCCGCGGCGACGGCGAGGAGGGCGACGACGTGACCCGGAACGTCCGCACGGTCGCGTCGATACCCGGCGAGTTGCGGGGCGATTACCCCGACTTCCTCGCGGTGCGCGGGGAGCTGTTCATGCCCCGCGAGGCGTTCAACGCGTACAACCGCGAGCGGGTCGAGCGGGGCGACGACCCGTTCGCCAACCCCCGGAACGCGACGGCCGGCACCATCCGCCAGCAGGACCCCTCGGTCGTCGCGGAACGGCCGCTCGACTGTTTCTTCTTCGAGACGCTCGACGGCCCGGAGTTCGACACGGCGTGGGAACGCCACCGGACGCTCCCGGAGTGGGGCCTGCAGGTGAACAGCGAGGTGGAACGGGTCACCGACATCGAGGGAGCCATCGACTACCGGGACGCGATGTTGGAGCGGCGCGACGACCTCGATTACGAGGTGGACGGCGTCGTGGTGAAGGTGGACGACCGCGACGCGTGCGAGACGCTCGGGTCGACGGCGCGAGCGCCGCGGTGGGCGTACGCCTACAAGTTCCCCGCTCGCTCCGAGGAGACGACGGTCCGCGACATCGCCGTGCAGGTGGGTCGCACCGGGCGGCTCACCCCCGTCGCGCTGCTCGATCCGGTCGAGGTCGGCGGCGTGATGGTGTCGCGCGCCTCGCTCCACAACCCCGAGCAGATCGCGGAGTTGGGCGTCGCCGTCGGCGACCGGGTGAGCGTCCAGCGGGCCGGCGACGTGATCCCGTACGTCGACGAGATGATCGAGGCCGACACGGACGGCCACTTCGCGTTCCCGGACCACTGCCCGGTCTGTGAGTCGGCAGTCGAACACGACGGACCGCTGGCCTTCTGCACGGGCGGGGTCGCCTGCGACGCCCAGCTCCGGCGCGCGGTCGGGGCTACTCGACGCGCTGCCGGACCTGTACGAACTCGACCGAGCGGCCGTGGCCGACCTCGACGGCTGGGGCGAGACGAGCGCCGACAACCTCCTGTCGGCCGTCGAGTCGAGCCGCGAGCCGCCGCTCGCCGACTTCCTCGTCGCGCTCGGCGTCCCGGAGGTCGGGCCAACCGTCGCCCGTGATCTCGCGCGGGAGTTCGGCAGCTTGGAGGCCGTGCGGACGGCGAGCCGCGAGGAACTGGAGACGGTCGAGGGGATCGGCGAGATAGTCGCCGGCGAGATTCGGGAGTTCTTCGACTCCGAGCAGAACGAGACGGTCATCGCGGGGCTGCTGGAGCACGTCTCCCCGCAGCCCGCGGAGACGGAGACAGGTGACGCGCTCGCGGGCGAGACGTTCGTCTTCACCGGGTCGCTCTCGGGGATGACCCGCGGCGAGGCACAGGATCTCGTGGAGCGACACGGCGGCAACGCCACCTCGTCGGTGTCGAGCAACACGGATTATCTCGTCGCCGGCGAGAATCCGGGCCAGAGCAAGCAGGACGAAGCCGAGGCGGAGGACGTGCCCGTGCGGGACGAGGAGGGGTTCCGGGAGCTACTGGTGGAACAGGGAATTGAGGTCGACGACAGAGCGTAAAACGCTGTGAGGGTGCTGACGGAGTGCTCCCCCCACACTCGGAGCATCCGCGAGCGAGTAAAACGAGCGAGCGGTTCGCCGCGCCGAACGGGACGAGCAGCGCGAGTCCCGCGAGGCGCGGGACCAAGGGCCGACCGGAGGGAGGCCCGCCGTGTCTTTTTCACCAAGTTTTTGCCCGACTGAGCGAGGCGAAGCCGAGCGAGGGAGGTGCAAAAAGTGGGTCAGGAGCGGTCGATGTTCAATTCCTCTTGGAGGTCGTCGAGCCAGCCGTCCTGCTTGAGTTCCTCCAGTCGGTTGCGGAAGTGGTCCTCGCAGAGGCCAACCTTGATATGGTCCTTCTCGACCGCGACGACGGCTTCGTCGTCGCAGTAGTGACACTGCATATCCGACAGTACGTAGCGGGTGGTAAAAACGGCTACGGGTGTGGCAACTCGACCGCCTCGCGGAACCGGGCGTACGCGTCCGCGTCGAGTCCCGCCCGCCCGAGGGTGTGGTCGTGGGCGTCGCTCCCGCCGGTCGGGACGAGGTCGTGGCGGTCGACGGCCCGTTCGACGAGCGTGGAATCGACCGACCAACCGTACGGATAGAACTGCTCGACAGCGTCGAGATCCGAACACAGCTCCAGCGTAGCCGCGGGGTCGTCGTAGCGGAGGGGGTGTGCGAGTCCGACCAGCGCGGCCGCGTCGGCAAGCAGTTCGCGGCCGGTTTCGAAGTCGGGCACGTCTCTGGGGACGTAACAGGGGCAGTCGTCGCCGATGAGGTCGGCGAACACGTCGTCGACGCTCATCGTCGTCGCGTCGGCGACGGCGCGAGCGATGTTCGGCCGGCCGATACCCGGTGCGGCCTCGATGTCGAGGTCGACGCCGAGCCGATCTTCGACGCGGTCGATGATGGCGGCACCGCGCTGCTCGCGGTCGGCCTGTAATCGTTCCACCTCTCGTTTCAGCGCTGGGGTGGGCTCGACGGCGTAGCCAAGCAGGTCGACGCGTCCGACGGGGCTCTCGACGCGGAGTTCGATGCCGTGGATCAATCGAACGCCGTCGCGCATCTCCCACGGCGTGCCCAGATCCGGGTGGAGGCGGTCGTGGTCGGTGATCGCGACGGCATCGACGCCAGCCTCTCTGGCCGCGTCGGGGACTGCCGACAGCGTCATCTCTCCGTCCGAGTTCGTCGTGTGCGCGTGAAGATCCGCGACGGGCGACTCGACCATACTGTTGAGACGCCCGCGAGCGGCAAACCGCTTCTCCCTTACACATCCTTAATGAATTGCCATTCTGGAAAGCCATCCCCACACAACTTTCATGAAGGTTAGCGGGTTCAGAGAAAACATGCGATTTATTGGTGACGCCGAGGCGGTACTCGACACCCACAACTATCCGGCCACTGGCGAAGAACTCATCGACGAGTACGGCGACGCGGAACTCGATCTTCCGAACGGCGACGAGACGCTCGGTGAGGCAATGGGCCGGCTCGGGGACACCACCTACCAGAACTCGGAGGACGCGAAGCTCGCGGCGATGTCCGCCGTCTCGGAGGACGCCATCGGTCGGAAGGGCTACTCCGACCGCGACGCGCCCGCCATCGGCGAAGACGGCCCGACGCAGCTGAGTTTCTGAGGCGCTCGAACTTCTCGGTCGCTCCACACGCAGAGCAACAGCTCCGTATCTCCGTCGCCGCGCGAATATTTATATACCGGTACGCGGCCATCCACGCCGTGCTGTGAGACGTGCGGTGACGGGCCCAGACGGGAGCACGCGGTTCCGCTGGAAACCGTAGCCGGTCTCGTGCCGGCGTGTGGCCCACCCGTCGCCGTCTGGCCGCGGGCCACCTGTCAGTCTAGCCAGTCGATAGCCTCGCCCATCTCGAACGGAAGCGTGCCGACGCGGTAGCCTTCGACGTGTCTGTCGGGGCGAGCGCGGAACACGACGGTCGGGGAGTGACGCACGCCCGGCCGCTCTGCGCGCACCGTCGCCCACTCGTCGTCGCGGAAGGAGGAGCAGTCGACGAACAGCGTCGCATCTGGGTGCGCCCGTAGCTGGTCGCTGGTTTTCGCGTCGGCCGTCTCGCGGACGGCCGCAGTCGGCGTGTCGGCGCGGTCGCGGCGGGTCGGCGGCCGCGGCCGCGTCACCTCGACGAGATGCTTCCCGGCGGCGCGGAAGTCGAGTGCGTGGCCGCTGTCGAGTTGCACCTCCGGCTCGAAGTCGAGCTCTGCGTCTGCGAGGAGCTTCGCGACGATGAACTCGCCCATCGCCGCGCTCATCCGGCCGACATCCATCCCCTCGCTGGTACCCAGCTTCGAGGCCATCGTGTACCGGTAGGCGTCGAGCGCGCCGGTCGCGAGCGCGTCCTCGAAGAAGTCGAGCGCCTCGTCGCGGGTCGCGTCGGGGAACCCCGCGGCGTGGTCGGCGAAGAAGGCGCGCGTCGTTTCGCGGCCGTCCTTCGAGAGGAAGACGGGGAGGAAGAACCACGCGACGTGGTCGTACTCCGCCAGCCACGGATCGACCAGTTCGAGGCGGGCGAGCAGCTCCCGCTGTGCCCAGCGCGCGACCGGATACGGCACCTCGGTAAAGTCGAACTTCTCTGTGCGCCACAGCGTCTCCGGGGTCTCGGTGTTGCCGAGCCAGTAGGCTCGCTGTTCGTTCCAGCAGAACAGCGCGATGTCGCCGTTGTCCATCTCCATCCGGCGCGCCTCGTGACCGTCAGGCGGCGTGAACCACGGGGTTTCGAGACGCGCGCCGAACGCATCGTCGAGCGGCCGGAGCAGTCGCTCGCGGACGCGTCCCTCCGTCCACGACTCGTGTGACACTCGGAAGCGGAGCGGCCCTGCCACGTCCGAACCGACGCACCGAGCGTGCTTACCCGTTGTGTCGTGGTCCTAATTCACCCCTTACATCTACCCATACATTAATGAGGAACAGTTCGCAAGTGTGAACGACTACCATGAGCATGGGAGCGTACGACGAGGACGAACACGAGCGTCGGGAGGAGAAGGCCGCGGCCGTCGACGCGGACACCGACGACACGCGGACGGAGTATCAGGGGAGCGTCAACTACGAGTCGGGGGAGTCCGCCGAGGCACTGCTGAATCAGTTCAAGCAGATCAAGTCGGAGCACTGAACGGCCCGCTTTTCACCCGTAACAGCGCCACGGAGAGTCCCGTCGCAAAGACGACGGCGACGACGTGGCCCACAAGTGCGAACAGCAGCACCGGGTAGCTGACGATGAAGGGAGCGAGCACTAACTGGATGACGCCAAACGCCATCGTTTCCAAGTCCAACCGTGCGAGCGAGCGACGCGTCCCCGGGTCGAACTCGTAGCGGGCAGACCGCCACACCGCGACGACTGCCGCCCACCAGTTCGTCCCGATTCGGTAGCAAACGTCCCACAGCACCAGCAGGGTGAGGTAGACGACAAACACCGGCGGCCGCTCGCCGAACAGCGAGGGAACGAGTGGATTCGCCGACATCATCGGGTCGAACACGAACAGGTGGGTAACGAGCGCGATGAACGCGAGCACGCCGAGCACGACCTCAACGCTCGACCCGAACAGCAGCCGAGAGTACGTATCCGGCACGTTCGCGGTTCGGGACAGCGAGCCAATACGGAGCATCTCGACGCTGCCGACCGCGGCGATGAAGACGACCCCTGTCCCGGCGACCGCGGCCGACCACAGGTCGTAGTACCACGCCAGCAGGACGAGCCCGGTCTGAAAGATAGACAACTGGATGGCGATGGCGACCGGCCGCGACAGCGAGATGCCGGGGAGTGCGCCGACGATGGACTCATACACCCACGTCTCACCGAACTCCGGGGCCGCCTCGTCCACGCTCATGCTCCCCCAGATGAGTTCCCCCGACTTAATCCCACCCCGCACCCCGCCAGCCGACCCGTGCGCGGCCAACGTCGGTGTAACTGCCTGATAAGTTATACGGCAGTCACGGAAAACGTCGTGTTAGATTTTTGTGCCTGAAGGAATAATAGCACAATAGGGGGTGTCCTGATGAGCAAGCCAACCACGCCACCCGACCGTATCGTCTCGCGAACGATAGCCGGAGCGACCGCCGTTTCGCGATACGATCTCGTACTGGCGGTCGTTCCGGTCGCGTTGCTGCTTGGCCTCGCCGCGGGACTGCTCTCGTCGGTTCCACTGTACGTGGCAATGGCGGTCGGATCGCTCGTCGGGGCTGCCGCTGTCGCAGATGCGCTCTTCATCGACCCGCCGACCAACGCGGCCGACCACAGCGGCACTGACCGCCGACAGGAACCCGGCGACTGACCGCCGATAGCTCTTTGCTCGCAGCGCGTGTAGCCGCTGTATGGCTTCGTCGCCGTGTGACGGCTGTGGCTGTGACGTGCGGATAGCCGGCGGCATCGCGAACATCTGGACGTTCGGCGGCGACGACGCGGACGGGCTGACGCTGGAGCTGACCGACGGGAGCGACCACCTGCTGTGTTATGACTGCATCGAGCGACTCCCGGACGACCCGACCGCGACCGACGTGGCCGCGCTGGGGAGCGACACCGAGTAGTTTAGGAGCGTCGCGGGGCTCCGTCCGGCCGTGAAGCCCGAGCGGATGGCGTCGGAGTTTCCTGCGCCCGAGTATCGCGGGGCACAGGAGACGGCACTCCGTCGGATCTGCGAGGCGTTCGACGCGGGCAACGATGTCGTCCTCGTGCGCGCGCCGACCGGGAGCGGGAAGTCGCTGCTCGCACGGGCCGTCGCCGGGTGTGCGAAGACGCCCGGCGAGACGGACCACGTCGAGTCGTACGGCGCGTACTACACCACGCCGCAGGTATCACAGCTCGACGACGTGGCCGGCGACGCCCTGCTCGACGACTTCTCTATCATCCGCGGCAAGGGCAACTACGACTGTATCCTGCCCGGCGAGACGGAGACGCCGGTGACGGAGGCCCCCTGCGCCCGCGAGACGGGCTTCGACTGCCCGGTGAAACACCGGTGTCCGTACTTCTCTGACCGCGCCATCGCGTCGAACCGCAACATCGCCGCGATGACGCTGGCGTACTTCATGCAGACGGCCGGCTCCGACGTGTTCGGCAAGCGCGACGTGGTGGTGATCGACGAGGCACACGGCCTCGCGGAGTGGGCCGAGATGTACGCGACCATCGAACTCTCGCCCGAGCGCGTCCCCGTGTGGGACGCCTGCCAGCCGCCCGAGGTCGGCGGCCTGACCGACGTAGAGGGGTACGCCGAGCGGCTGGTGCGCGTCTGTGACCGGCGGGCCGAGGAACTCCGCTCGAAGGCGGAGCTCTCGCGGGCGGAGGTGGCGGAACGCGACCGCCTCTCCGAACTCACCCGCGAGCTACAGTGGTTCCTCGAAGATGCCCGCGACCCGGAGAGTCCGACGACGTGGGTCGTCGACCAGCCCGACGGCGCGGCGACGGCCCTGACGGTGAAGCCGATGGACCCGGCGCGGTATCTCCACCACACCGTGTGGGACCGGGGGAACAAGTTCGCGCTCCTGTCGGCGACGATCCTCGACAAGCGGGCGTTCTGTGCCGGCACGGGGCTCGCCCCCGACGACGTGGCGCTGGTCGACGTACCCCACACGTTTCCCCTCGAACACCGCCCGCTCTACGACGTGACCTGCGGGAAGATGACCTACGAGCGGCGCGACGAGACGCTCCCGGCCGTCGCCCGGACGCTCGTCCGTCTGATGGCCCACCACCCGGACGAGAAGGGACTCGTCCACGCCCACAGCTACGCCATCGCCGACCGACTCGCGAGTCGACTCGCGGAGATGGGCGTCGGCGACCGCGTTCGCACGCACGACAGCGCGAACCGCGACGCGGCGCTGGCGAGTTGGAAACGCGAGGAGTCGAACGCGGTATTCGTCTCCGTGAAGATGGAAGAGGCGCTCGACCTGCGCGGTGACCTCTGTCGCTGGCAGGTGATCTGCAAGGCCCCGTACCCGAACACCCGCGACTCGCGGGTCGCGCGCCGACTGGAAGACGACCAGTGGGGCTGGTACTACCGGACGGCGCTCCGCACCGTCATTCAGGCGGCCGGCCGCGTCGTCCGCGCGCCCGACGACTACGGCGCGACGTATCTCGCCGACTCGTCGCTGGTGGACCTCTTCGAGCGCGCACGCCATGACATGCCCGACTGGTTCGCCGAGCAGGTGGACGCGATGACGACGCCCGACCTGCCGGCCTTCGACGCCAGCGCGGCGAATGCAGGGGCCAGTGGCGGCGGTGTCGGTGGCTCGCAGGGGGGCGTCGGCGACACCGGTGACAGCAGCGACGCGCCCTCACTCGACGACCACCCGCTCGGCGACGTGTGGGAGACGGATTAAAAGACGAGCGAGGCGGCGTAGGCTATCGAGGAGAACACCATCAGCAGCACCATGAACAGCGCGAACACCTGCTGGCGATCCATACGGACGGGTCAGCGTCGGCCGGCATATGTGTGCCGAATGGCCGCTGTTAGGGCTGACGGTAGTGTTCACTTGAGAGTGATTCCGGGGACTGCGAGAACAACGGGGTGTAGAAAGCCCCCGGACGCTCGACCGTCCGCGGCTCGCTGCGGTCCGCCCGCTTGCTTCGCTCGCGGTGCGGTCCTTGCGTCGCCGGGGCCGGATCGAGCGTCCGGCCCCTTTCAGTCCCGCCCCTGCTCGGTCGGCCATCGCTTATCTGAACACCGCCGGCGCAACGCTACGAGCCTTTTTCACACCGCGCCGGCGACCTACGGGTATGGACGAGATTGCGTTCGGGACCGACGGGTGGCGCGCGACGCTCGACACGTTCACCGACGAGCGCGTGCGAATCGTCGGACAGGGGGTCGCCGACTATCTGCGCGAGGCGGGCCACGACGGCACCGTCGCGGTCGGCTACGACGCCCGCGAAACCTCGCGCGGCTTCGCCGAGTCGCTGTGTGACGTGCTGACCGACAACGGCTTCGACTGTCTGCTTCCCGAGCGCGACGTGCCGACGCCCGTCGTCGCGTGGACCGTCCGGAACCGCGGACTCGCGGGTGCGCTGATGGTGACGGCGAGTCACAATCCGCCGTCCTACAACGGCGTCAAGTTCATTCCCGACACCGGCGCGCCGGCACTGCCCAAGACGACACAGCGCGTGGAGGCGAATCTCCGCGACCCCGTGGCGACGGACGACTCCGGCGCGACGACGGAGACGAATCTCACGGACGCGTATCTCGATCACGCGCTCGGTCTCGTCGACGCGGACCTGTCTGGCGTGACCGTCGCCTACGACGCGATGCACGGCTCCGGGCGGGGCGTCACCGACCGCCTGCTCGCCGCCGCGGGCGCAGACGTGGTCCGACTCCGCACCGACCGCGACCCCACGTTCGGCGGGACACCCCCCGAGCCGACGGGCGAGCGACTCGGTGCGCTCGTGCGAGCGGTCGAAACCGGCGAGGCCGACATCGGGGTTGCGAACGACGGCGACGCGGACCGGATCGGCGTCGTCACGCCCGAACGCGGCTATCTCGACCCGAACCGCTACTTCGCCGCCGTCTACGATCACCTGCTCGACGACGCGGCCGGCGACGCGGTTCGCACCGTGAGCACGACGTTCCTCGTCGACCGCGTGGCGGACGCGAGCGGCCACACGGCCCACGAGACCGCGGTCGGATTCAAGTGGGTCGCTGACGCGATGCGGCGTCACGACGCGCTCGTCGGCGGCGAGGAGTCGGGTGGCTTCGGCCTGCGCGGCCACCTCCCGAACAAGGACGGCGTGACGTTCGCGCTCCTGACGGCCGCCGCCGAGGCGACCAAACCGTTCGACGACCGCGTGGACCGCGTCCTCGACGCCCACGGCGACGTGGTGCAGGACCGCGTGAGCGTCGACTGTCCGGACGCGCGCAAGGAGCCGGTGCTCGCGGCGCTCGACGACGAGATACCTGACGCCGTCGCGGGGGTCGATGTCGAGCGCGTGGCGACCGTCGACGGCTTCAAACTCCTGCTCGCGGACGGGTCGTGGCTGCTCGTCCGCCCGAGCGGGACGGAGCCGAAACTCCGCGTCTACGCTGAGGCCGCTTCCGAGAAGCGAGTGGAGGCGCTGCTTGCGGAAGGCGAGTCGCTGGTGAAGCCGCTCATCTGACCGGGTCGCCCGGCTTCCGACCGCGGAACCGCGATCCGCCGACCGACTTGATGTCGAAGTCGAGCGCCTCGTAGAACGGCCGGACGCGCTCGTCGAACTCGGCGACGACGGGGTTCCAGCGTCGCTCCGCCTCTCCGACAAGTCGGCTCCCGACCCCCTGTCCGCGACGGCGGGGCCGAACGGCGATGGCGTGTATCTCGCCGCGCTCGCCGAAGCCGTCTGTCTCGACGGCCATCCCGCCGAGAACGCGGTCGTTCTCCGCCGCGACGATCAGCTTCTTCGCTGGGAAGTCGGGAACATCCAGCATCGCGACATCGAAGATAGACCGCACCGTGAGGTGTTCATCCGGCCGTGCCTCACGAAGGTTCATACAAAAGTTTCGGCCGGGGGAGTTGATAACCCCCGCGCTCGCCTCCCCGCTTGCCGTGTCTTTCTCCGGCGGTGTTCAGATACGCGGGCCGTCGCTCAACTGCGTAACCGCGGTAGGTGGGACTGAAAGGGGCCGGGGGCTTTCTACACCCCGTTGCTGGCTCATCCAACTGAATTGCGCTTATCCGAACACTACCCTTTCTCTCCTCACCCGCCTCTGATCAGCCGGAGGACGCGCACCGCGTCGGTGGCGACAGTCGCGTCCGCCGGCACGGGAGCGCCGTCGACCAGCACCGTCGCCTCGTGACGAGAGAAGCCGAGTTCCGCCAGCAGGTCGTCGTACGCCGCGTCGGCCGGGAGTTCACACTCCTCGACGCCCTCGCCGACGACCTCGCACGTGACCTTCACGCTCGCCACTCCGCCTTTCGCCCGCTTCAGCGTGTCGACAGCGGCCCGAACGCCTCGCAGGAGTTTTCTCCCCGCGTCGGAACCTACGGATATGTTCGGAACGAGCGGCGTTCGCGGGCCGGTCGGCGAGAGCGTGACCGCGGCGCTCGCGCTCGATATCGGGCGAGCGGTCGGGACGGAACTGGCGGCGCGGGATGCCCCACGCCGCGTCGTCGTCGGTCGCGACACCCGTGCGTCGGGTGAACTCTTGGTCGACGCGCTGGCGGCCGGCCTGCGCGAGACGGGCGCGGACGTGGTCGATCTGGGTGTGGCGAGCACGCCAACCGTCGCCCGCGCGGTCGGATGGGAGGACGCCGGGGCCGGCGCGTCCGTCACCGCGAGTCACAACCCAGCGCCCGACAACGGCATCAAACTGTGGCAGCCGTCGGGCCGCGCGTTCGACGCCGACCGACGCGCGGCGGTAGAACGCCGGGTCGAGGCGAGCGACTTCGCGCTCGAACCGTGGGACGGACTGGGCGAGCGAGTCGAGGCAGACGCGGCGGCCCGGCACGTCGACCGTCTCGTCGGAGACGACGCGAATCTCGATCTCGATGTCGTCGTCGACCTCGGCAACGGCGCGGGCGGCGTCACCGTCGACGCGCTGACGGCCCTCGGCTGTCACGTCGAGACACTGAACGCACAGCCGGACGGCTCGTTCCCCGGTCGCCCCTCGGAGCCGACGGCCGACAACTGCGCGTCGCTGTCGGTGCTCGTCCACGAGTCAGGGGCCGATATCGGCGTCGCACACGACGGTGACGCTGATCGACTCCGGGCGGTGGCGGCCGACGGCACGTTCCTCTCGGGGGACGCGACGCTGGCGTTGTTCGCGGCCGAGGCGGCGGAGGCGTGGACGGTCGCTGGCCAGCCGCGCGTCGCCGTTCCCGTCGACACGAGTCTCGCGGTCGAGGATTATCTCGCCGAGCGCGAGGTCGGGGTCGAACGGACGCCCGTGGGCGACGTACACGTCGCCGCGGCGGCACGCGAGGAAGGCGTCGTCTTCGGCGGCGAGCCGTCGGGGGCGTGGATCTGGCCCGACGAGACGCTGTGTCCGGACGGCTCGTACGCGGCCTGTCGGCTGGCCGCGCTCGCGGCGGAGCGGCCGAGGTGGCCGACAAGACGGCCGTCATGGAGCGGGTTCGCGAGCGCGTGCTCGACGGATACGACGATGTTACGACGCTGGACGGCGTCCGCGTCACGACGGACGCGGGCTGGTTCCTGCTGCGCGCGAGCGGAACACAACCGCTCGTGCGCGTGACTGCCGAGGCGCGCGACGAGCAACGTGCTGTCGAGCTGTTCGAGAATGCACGCGAAACCGTCGAGAACGCCGCGAATTAGGTGCGTCGTGTCGACCGAGCTTCCCGCACGTCTGCGCCGTCGCGAATCTTGTCCTCACACTGGGGACAGACACGAGGTTCGTCGATGCCGTTAGGGGTGAAGACACGCGCGTACGCCGCAGTTACGAACGACCCGCAGTTCTGGCATTCCGGCATAGCCGTGCTAAGGTCATCACTCATAATAATGATACTGTGGTCATTAGTGTCACACCGGCATAGATCGCCGGTTTAGGGCGGAGAAGCGCGCTCGGCGCCGGATGGAACCACGGCTTTGTATCTGCGGTGAGTGGTCTCGAACGTGTCACGAACGGCTGTCATCGCAGGCGTCGGTCCCGGATTGGGTGCGTCGCTCGCACATCGCTTCGACGCCGAAGGATGTTCGGTCGGCCTATTCGCCCGGTCGTCGGCGTATATTGACTTGCTGGCCGAGGAACTGGACGACGCGGTCGCGGCGGCTGTCGATGTCGGCGACAGCGAGGCCGTCGCGCGCGGCTTCGAGACCGTCCGCGAGGCGCTTGGCCCGGTCGACGTGCTCGTGTTCAATGCGAGCGCGGCGGCGTAGGAGGGAACGCTCGACATCGACCCCGACGCGTTCGACCGGGCGCTCGACACGAACGTCCGCGGCGCGCTCCACTGCGTGCAGGCGACCGTCCCGGACATGCTCGACAGCGACGGCGGAACGGTGATCTTCACCGGCGCGACCACGTCCGTCCGCGGACGCGAGGGAGCTATCGGCTTCTCGGCGGCGAAGTTCGGCGCGCGCGGCATGGCCGAGTCGATGGCGCGCGAACTCGGTCCCGAGGGAATCCACGTCGCACACGTCGTCATCGACGGCGGCATCCAGCCGCCCGAGCGAACGGTCGAGAATCCGGAGACGTATCTCGACCCCGACGCTATCGCCGATAGCTACTGGCGACTCGTCGAGCAGGACCGGTCGGCGTGGACGCTCGAACTCGATTTGCGCCCGCACGTCGAGGAGTTCTGAGGCTCAGGCGGGCAGCGATATCGACTCGACCGTCTGCTCGTCGCCGGGGTGCCACAGCGCCAGTCGCTCGACGGTCCACTCGTACGGTTCGATGTCGCGACCCAGCAGGTCGGCGGCGTCGCCGCCGCGAGCAATCGTAACGTGCGGGTCGTACTCGTCCCCCTCGAAGCCGGGGACGGGGTCGAACGTCTCGCACAGCCGTCGATGGACTCGGACGAGTGCCGGCGACTTGACGACGAGATACGCGACCGGTGCCGCGCCGGTCGGCGGGTCGCGGAACAGGTCGACGCCGGTGATACGAGCGTCGAACGGCTCTGTCCCCGCCAGCGTCTCCCGGGTCCGTCGGGCCATCGCCGCGAACCGCTCGTCGGGCAGGCGCTTGCCGACGAGGCTGTGGCCGCGTCTGGGCGTCGCGGTGAGACACTCCGCTGCGAGCCCCCGCGCCAGCCGGACTGCCTCACCCGGCACGGGCACGTTGACGCTGTACACGGTCGATGGTCGGCCGCGCGCGGTTAAATCCTGTCGAGAAGGAACAGCACGATGAGCACGACCACCAACAGCCCGATCACCGAGTCGAGCGGCGCGAGCAGGAGATCGACCGCGAAGTCCAGGAACTCTAAACCGATCCAGACGAGCACGAGCAGGAGGACGATCTTCAGTACGCCGTCGGCGTCTACCATGTCCGGGCGTGGGTCGGTCCTCCTATTAATTGATGTGGCCGTCCTCCTCGTCTCGGAAGGTTTTAATACGTGGCTTCGAACCGTACAGGTATATGATGAGCACCGTCACGGTCCGCCGTTCGCCGGCGCACAGCGGTGCCCTCGCTGTCTCCCCGCGACCGCGACCGGGCCTTTGAGCCCGTAATTACAATTTTCCTTCACGACGGTCGCGACGCTTCGAACGACACACCGCCCGGTTCGGCGGTGACGACACCACACACAACACATGACGGACAAGGTCGCGCTCGCCTTCTCTGGCGGGCTCGATACGACGGTTTGCGTACCGCTGCTGAAAGAGGAGTACGGCTACGACGAGGTGGTCGCGGTGACGGTCGACGTCGGCCAGCCGGCCGACGAGTTCACCGAGGCACAGGAGACGGCCGACGCGCTCGGACTGGACATCCATGTCGTCGACGCGAAGGAAGAGTTCGCGTCGCTCGCGCTGGATGCCGTCCGCGCGAACGCCACGTATCAGGGGTATCCGCTCGGCACCGCGCTCGCCCGCCCGGTCATCGCCTCGGCCATCCTGAGCATCGCCGAAGAGGAGAGCTGTACGGGCATCGCACACGGCTGTACGGGGAAGGGGAACGACCAGCTCCGCTTCGAAGCCGTCTGGCGTGACTCCGATCTGGAGGTCATCGCGCCGGTCCGCGAACTCGGGCTCACCCGCGAGTGGGAGAAGGAGTACGCCGCCGAGCGCGACCTTCCGGTCGAAGGCGGGAGCGGCGGCGACTACTCCATCGACACGAACCTCTGGTCCCGCTCCGTCGAGGGGAAGGAACTGGAGGAGCCGAGCCACGTCCCCGGCGAGGAAATTTACGAGTGGACCGACGCGCCCGGGGGGGAGACGGAGGAGATCACCATCGAGTTCGAGCAGGGGTATCCCGTCGCGCTGAACGGCGAGGCGCTGGCGCCGGTCGAGCTCATCGAGACGCTGAACGACCTCGCCGGCTCGTACGGCGTCGGTCGCACGGACGCGATGGAAGACCGGATGCTCGGCCTGAAGGTGCGCGAGAACTACGAGCATCCGGCCGCGACGACGCTGCTCGACGCCCACGCCGGGCTGGAGGACCTCGTGCTGACGAAGGAGGAGCGGTCGTTCAAGACGACCGTCGACGACGAGTGGGCGGAGAAGGGGTATCAAGGGCTGGTTGACGGGCCGCTGATGGGGGCGCTCGACGCGTTCATCGCGGAGACGAACGAGCGCGTGACGGGCACCGTGACCGTTCGCTTCGAGGGTGGACAGGCGCGCGTCGTCGGCCGCGAGTCGCCATACGCCGTCTACTCGGCGGAAGCCGCCTCGTTCAATACTGAGGACGTGTCCGGCGGCATCGAACAGGCAGACGCCACAGGCGTCGCCAAGTACCACGGCTTTCAGGAGCGGCTCGCGAATCATACCATCGAGGCCGCGAAGCAGTCCGAGGGCGTGACGGCGACGGACGGGGGGGCCGCAGAGGACACCCCCAAGCGGCCGGCGCTGGGCGAGGAGTCGCCGCTCTCCGGGACGGATGTGGACGAAACCGCCGACGAGTGGGAGGAGCAGTGAGATGAGCGAGGAACCCGACGACGTGGTGCGCCGCGAGCGGTTCAGCGGCGGCCCTGCCCGCGGGTTCCTCTCGTCGCTGGCCGCGGACGAGCGCATCTTCCGCGCCGACCTGCAGGTGGACCGCGCGCACGTCGTGATGCTCGCCGAACAGGGCATCATCGACGAGTCGACGGCCGGCCAGATACTGGCCGCGCTCGACGCTGTCGAGGAGGCCGGACACGGGGCGCTCCCGGACGGCGAGGACGTGCACGCCGCCATCGAGACGGCCGTCATCGACCGCATCGGCGACGCGGGTGGGAAGATGCACACGGCTCGCTCGCGCAACGACGAGGTGGCGACCTGTCTGCGCCACCGTCTGCGCGCCGACATCGTCGAACTCGCCGAGGCGGTGCTGGCATTCCGCAAGGCGCTGGCCGAGGTAGCCGAAGCCCACACCGACACGGTGATGCCCGGCCTCACCCACCTCCAGCCGGCACAGCCGACGACGGTCGCGCATCACCTACTCTCGTACGAGTCGGCGCTAGCGCGCGACACGGAGCGACTACTTGCGGCGTTCGACCGGACGAACCGCTCGCCGCTTGGCGCGGCCGCGTTCGCCGGAACGACGTTCGACATCGACCGCGAGCGGACCGCGGCCCTGCTCGGCTTCGAGAGCGTGATCGAAAACGCGATGGACGCGGCCTCTGCCCGCGACTTCCTGACGGAGACGACCGCCGCGACGGCGACGCTGGCGACGACGCTGTCCGGTCTCGCGGAGGACCTGATACTGTTCGCGAATAAGGGATACGTCGACCTCGACGACGACTACGCCTCCACCTCGTCGATCATGCCTCAGAAGAAGAACCCGGACACGTTGGAGCTGGTGCGCGCGAGCGCCGGCGACACGGCTGCGGGGCTGAACGGACTCCTGACGACGCTGAAGGGACTGCCCCGCGCGTACAACCGCGACCTCCAGCGCGCGCACGACCACGCCTTCGACGCCGTGGACGCGGTGACCGAGGCGACGGAGGTGGCCGCGGGCGCGGTGGCGACGGCCGACTGGAACGCCGACGCGCTGGCCGCGGCCGCCGGCGAAGGGTTCTCGACGGCGACGGGCGTCGCGGACCTGCTCGCGGCCGGCGGCCTCCCGTTCCGGACGGCCCACGAGATAGTGGCTCGCGCGGCCGAAGGGAGCGAGACCGCGGACCTCGCGGCCATCGAGGCGGCCGCCGCCGAGACGCTGGACGAGTCGCTCGATACCTACGTCGAGCGGGAGGTGCTGGCGGCGGCACTCGATCCGGTAGAGAGCGTCGCGTCGCGCGACTCACACGGCGGACCAGCGCCCGAGGTGGTCGAGGCGGCGCTCGACCGTGCGGCCGGCGACGCCGCCGAGGCGGAGACGGCGCTGGACGCGCGTCGGCAGGCGCTGGCCGACGCCGAGATCCGACTCGCGACGGAGGTGGACGGCTATGTCTGAGCCGCGACGCCCGCGGGTACTGCGACCGCCGTCCCCCTCCGGGGACACATAACACAATCCTGATACCAGAATTAGGAAACGACCTCGGAAGCCTATTCTCGCCGTCAGCAACAGCTATACAACGTTAAACCATTTTGACAGGTTCGATGCGCTTAAGGGTCTGAAGCGTGGAGAGTGTACCGATGACAGAGTGCATCGAGTGCGGGGCGGACGTGACCCTGCACGACAATCTGGAAGTGGGAGAGATCGTCGACTGTGCGACCTGCGGTGCGGAGCTTGAGGTTCTCGGGACCGGCCCCGTCGAACTGGACTCCGCGCCCGAACTAGAGGAGGACTGGGGCGAGTAAGCCCCCGAGGCGTAGACCGATGCAGATCGGAATGCTGTACTCGCGCATCCGCCGAGACGAGAAGCTCCTGCTCTCGGAGTTGCGCGAGCGCGGCCACGATGTCGTCAAGATCGACGTCCGAAAACGGCGGTTCGGACTGGATGAGCCGCCGGGCGGTATCGGCGAGTGTGATCTCGTGCTCGACCGGTGTCTGGCGACCTCGCGGTCGCGGTACGTCACCCGGTTCGTCGACCAGTACGACGTGCCGGTTGTGAATCATCCGGAGACTGCAGAGGTCTGCGCCGACAAGGCGCACAACAGCCTCGTTCTCGCGGACGCGGGCATCCCCACGCCCGCGACGGAGGTGGCGTTCACGAAGGAAGCCGCCTTGGAAGCCATCGAGTCGTTCGGCTACCCGTGTGTCCTGAAGCCCATCGTCGGCTCGTGGGGGCGGCTGATGGCGAAGGTGGACTCCCGGAACGCCGCCGAGGCCATCCTCGAACACAAGGAGACGCTCGGTCACTACGAGCACAAGGTGTTCTACGTCCAGGAGTTCGTCGAGAAGCCCGGCCGCGACATCCGCGTCGTGGCCGTCGACGGCGAACCCGTCGGCGCGATGGCGCGCTCCTCGGACCACTGGCTCACGAACGCCGCACAGGGCGCGGAGACGGAGCGCATCGACCTCAACGACGAGATGCGCGATCTGGTAGCGCGCGCCTCCGATGCCGTTGGTGGCGGCCTCCTCGGGGTCGACCTGATGGAGACCGGCGATTCCTACACCGTCCACGAGGTGAACCACACGGTCGAGTTCAAGGCGCTCAACGAGATCGCGGAGACCGACGTGCCGAGCGCCGTCGTCGACTGGCTGGAGGAGCGGGCCCGCGTCGGCCGGGAGGCGACCGTATGAAAGCGGGCGTCGTCGGTGCCTCCGGCTTCACTGGGGGCGAACTCTGCCGGCTGATCGACGGCCACCCCGAGTTCGACCTCGCGCAGGCGACCTCCCGTGAGTACGCGAACAAGACCGTCGGCCACGTCCACCCGAATCTCCGGCATCTCGACGTTCGCTTCTCGGAGCCGGACGAGCTCGAATCGGTGGACGTGCTGTTCGCCGCGACGCCACACGGCGTCTCGATGAGCCACATCGACGCCTTCCGTGACGCGGCGGACACCGTCGTCGACCTCTCGGCGGACTTCCGGCTCCCCAACGAAGCGGCGTACGACGAGTGGTACGACGGCCACGAGCGGCCGGAACTGCTCGCCGACGCCGAGTACGCGCTGCCGGAGTTGAACCGCGAGAACCTGCCGGGCGCGGACCTCATCGCCGCGGGCGGCTGTAACGCCACCGCAAGCATCCTCGGGCTGCTGCCGCTGTTCGAGGCGAACCCCGAGCGGTCGGGCGTCGTCCGGCCGTACGCGCCGACCGGCCACCGCCACGAGGCCGAGATAGCTGAGTTCCTCGGGTTCGACGTGTCATTCACCGTCCACGCAGTCGATATGATCCGCGGCGCGAGCGCCACCTGTCACGTCTTCCCCGAGGAGCCGGTCTCGAAGGGCGACCTCTGGGGGGCCTACCGCGGGAGCTACGAGGACGAGCCGTTCGTCCGGCTCGCGTCGGGCGGCGGTGGGGTCTACCGCTACCCCGAGCCGAAGGCGGTCGCCGGCTCCAACGTCGCGGAGGTCGGCTTCGAGCTCGACCCCGCGAACCGCCGGCTCGTCGTCTTCTCGGCCATCGACAACATGATGAAAGGCTCTGCCGGGCAGGCGGTCCACGCCGCCAACATCGCCCTCGGCCTCGACGAGACCGCAGGACTGGAAACGACCGGACTCCATCCGGTGGGGGCACCGTAGCGTGACCGTCGTCGTGAAGATCGGCGGCGCGCGCGCCGTCGATCCGGCCGGGGCGCTGGGGGACATCGCCGAATTGGACGAGGACTGCGTCGTCGTCCACGGCGGCTCCACGGCGGTCGACGACACGCTTGACGCGATGGGCGAGGAGCCGGAGTACGTCGAAACCCCGTCGGGCGTCGTCGGCCGGTTCACCGACGAGGCGACGATGAACGTGTTCAAAATGGCGCTGCCGGGGCTGGTGAACACGGACCTCGTGACCGGTCTGCAGAACGCCGGCGTCGACGCCATCGGGCTGTCGGGCGTCGACGCTGGCCTGCTCACCGGCGCGCGCAAGTCCGCCGTCCGGGTCGTCGAGGACGGGAAGAAGAAGATACGCCGGGGGGACCACTCCGGTAGTATCGATGACGTGGACGCAACGCTGCTGGCGACGCTGCTCACAGGGGGCTACACGCCGGTCGTCTCCCCGCCGATGCTCGCGGACGACGGCGTCGCAGTCAACACGGACGCCGACCGCGCCGCGGCCGCGGTGGCGGGCGCGCTCGGCGCGACGCTCGTCGTCCTCACGGACGTGGCGGGCGTCTACGCCGACCCCGACGACCCCGAGACGCGCATCGAGTCGGTCGCGACGCCCGACGAGTACGAGGCCCTCGAAGCCGCCGCGGAGGGGTTCATGACCCGGAAGGTGATGGCCGCGACCGAGGCGCTGGAGGCGGGCGCAGACAGTGTCGTCGTCGCGAGCGCGAACGCCGACCGGCCGGTCCGTGGCGCACTCGACGGCGACGGCACCCACATCCACCCGGAGGCGATACAATGAGTTCGTTCGTCTTCTCCGAGAAGCCCATCGAGATGGTCGCCGGCGACGGAATGTATCTCACCGCGAGTGACGGCACCGACTACCTCGATTTCGGTGCCTCGTACGCCTGCGTGCCGGTCGGCCACTCGCATCCGGCCGTCGTTGACGCCGTCACCTCGCAGGCGCAGGACCTGACCTACGTGCAGGCGTCGTACCCCCACGCGGCGCGGACGGCGCTGTACGAGCAGCTCGCCGAGGTCGCGCCGGGCGACGTGGACAACGTCTGGCTGTGTAACTCCGGGACGGAGGCCAACGAGGCGGCGCTGAAGTTCGCCCGCTCGGCC
>PXSB01000096.1:0-25464 GCA_003023185.1 Halobacteriales archaeon QS_9_67_17
GAGCCCCGACAGCCCCGCGCCGGCGACGATAGCGTGCATACCTGCTGTTCGGCCGGCGGGGGCAAAAGGGCGCCCGTTCGGCCGCGATGGACAGAGGTTAGTCGGGCCCGCTCCGTACGACGACCATGGAGACGACCGCGGCGTTCGCCGGGCTCACGTGTACAGACTGCGGCGAGACGTTCGCCGCCGAGGCCGCGCCGGGCCGGTGTCCGGACTGCGACGGCATCCTCGACCCCGACTACGACTACGATGCGCTGGATCTCACGCGAGAGACGTTCAGCGGCGACGGCGACGGCCTGTGGCGCTACGAGTCGCTGCTCCCGTTCCCGGAGTCGGTCGCGGTGACCATCGACGAGGGGTCGACGCCGCTCGTCGCGGCACCGAGCCTCGCAGAGGAGATGGGCGTCGGTGAGGTGTACATCAAGGACGAGGGCCGCAACCCGACGGGGACGTTCAAGGACCGAGGGCAGGCGCTGGCCGTGACGGCGGCCGCGCTCCACGGCGCGAGCGACGTGGCGCTGGCGACGGCGGGCAACGCGGGACAGTCCGCGAGCGCATACGCCGCCCGCGCCGGGCTCGACTCGCACGTCTTCGTCCCCTCGCGGGCGTCGTTCATCAACAAGGCGATGATAAACGTCCACGGCGGCGATATGTCCGTCGTTGAGGGGCGCATCGACGACGCCGGCGCGGCCTACGAGGACGCCATGGACGAGGACTGGCACTCCGTCAAGACGTTCGTCACCCCGTACCGTCACGAGGGGAAGAAGACGATGCTCTACGAGACGGTCGAGGCCCTCGACTGGACGGTGCCGGACCACGTCGTCTACCCGACCGGCGGCGGCGTCGGCCTCGTGGGGATGCACAAGGCCGCCACGGAACTCCGCGAGCTTGGCCTCACCGACGAACTCCCGTCGATGTGGGCCGCGCAGTCGGAGGGGTGTGCGCCAATCGTGGAGGCGTTCGAGGCGGGGCGCGACGGCCACGAGCCGTGGGAGGTGCCCGACACCATCTGCGGCGGCATCGAGATACCCGACCCCGGTGCGTCGCCGCTCATCCTCGATGCCCTGCGCGAGTCCGACGGCGGCGCGGTCGCCACGACCGACGAGGAGATCCTCGACGCGGCCGTCACCGTCGCACAGGAGACGGGCGTCGAGATGGGCGTCACCTGCTCGGCGGCCGCCTCGGGCGCGTTCGAGGTGGCCGACGACGCCTTCGGCCCGGACGACACCGTCGTCCTGCTCAACACCGGCGCGGGGAGCAAGGACGCAGACGTGGTCCGGAGCCACCTGATGAGCAAGGGAATATAGCCGGTCGTGTTCAGCTACGCGATGGCAGGGGAAGGAACCGCTTGGGGTGGGACTGGAAGGGGCTGCCCGCTCGGCGAAGACGGGCGACGCAAGGCCCGCAAGAGTGAGCGGAGCGAACGATGAGGACCGCAGCGAGCCCATCGAGTCGAGCGGGCAGGGGCTTCCAAAGTCTTCACCACCCCGTTCACCGCAACTACAAGTCTTGATTAAACCGCACCATCTAGCCGCCCGGAACGCTTAGGAGTCGGTCACACGAGATACGGGCGTGGACGCAGTCGAGCTCACGACGGTCGTGTACGTCCCGCGCGAGGAGGTGTTCGAGTTCCTGCTCGACTTCCCGGGATACGCCCGCTACTCGGAGTATCTCGAAACCGTCGAGGAGTTCGGTGCGGGTGGCGAGGGCACCGAGTACGAACTCACCTTCGCGTGGTGGAAGCTCTCCTACACCGCTCGCTCGCGGGTGACCGACGTGGCGGAGCCGACGCGCATCGAGTGGCGACTGACGAAGGATCTGGACGCCGGCGGCTTCTGGGAAGTGACTGACGCCGACGCGCCGGAGGGCCACGAGGAGGCCTCCCGAGTGCGGTTCCGCGCCGAGTTCCACCCCGACTCCGCCAACGAGGACGCCATCAGCCTTCCGCGATTCGTCTCGTGGGACTGGCTGCTCGACAAGGTGAAACCGAAGATACAGTCGGAGGCCGAACGCGTCGTCCGCCGGGCCGTCCGGGACTTAGAGGGAACCGACCGGCCAATCGACCTCGAAATCACCGCCAGCCCCGACTCGGTTTAGCTGTCGTAGTCGCCGCCGAAGCGCATCAGGAAGTACGCCAAGCCGAGCGTCGACCCCATCCCGATGGTCGCGGCGATGCCGAGCGTCTTCGCGGAGTCCGGGATCTCCGGCGGCCCGGACGCGGGCGCGGGCGTGCTGATCTCCTCGACCACCTCGATGGTGCCGACCATTCCAGCGCCCTTGTGTGGCACACAGACGTACTCGTACGTGCCGAGCATCTCGAAGGTGTGGCTGTACTCGTGGCCCTCGTCGTACAGCTCCTCGGAGCCACCTTCGGTTCCTTCCCAGTTTGCCCCCTCCGGCTGAGACTCGACGACGATGTTGTGCCCGTCCGAGTCCCAGACGAAGTCGACCGTCGTCCCCTGCAGAATCTGGAGGTTCTCGGCTTCGAACACGAGACTGCCGCCCGGCCCGACGACGACCTCCTCCGTCTGTCCGGAGCCCGGATAGTCGTCGCCCGACTCCGTCTCCTCCTGTGCGGTCGCCGTGCCGACGGCCCCGGTCGCCGCCGTTGCGCCGGCGGCCGCACGCAGGAACCCGCGGCGACCCATCCCACTCTCGTCACTGCTCATAGATTCGCGTTGGAAGTAACTACCCCTGAAGCTTCCGCTTCCGTCACGGGGTGTAGTCGGCGCTTCCGTCCTCGGCTTCGAGCACGGCGACCAGTAGGTCGATGGCCGCCGCGAGGTCGTCCGCGTGGATGCTCTCGGTCACGGTGTGGAGATACCGCGTCGGGAAGGAGATGGCTCCCGCCGGCGTCGCACCGCCGGCGAACTGGAGGCCGGCGGTGTCGGTGCCGCCCGCGGGCAACACCTCCGGCTGGTGTGGTACGTCCTCCGATTCGGCGATCTGGCGGATGTGGCGATACACCGCCGGGTTCGCGATGGCCGATGAGTCCTTCAGTTTGATACCCGCGCCGTCGCCGAGTTGGGTGACGTAGTCGGCGGCGTCATCGAACGCCGGCACGTCGTTCGCGACCGTCGTGTCCAGCCCGAGCGCGAGGTCCGCGTCGATATCGACGCCGAGCGCCTTCGCCCCCCGGAGCCCGACCTCCTCCTGGACCGTCGCGGCGAGGTGGATCGTCGCGTCCGGCTCCTCGATGCGGCGCGCGGCCTCGATTAGCGCGAACACGGACACGCGGTTGTCGAGCGCCTTCCCGGTGACGTGGTCGCCGACGAGTTCGAGCGACTGACTGGTCGTCACGAGGTCGCCGACCGACACCCGCTCCGCGACGGTCTCGGCGTCCAGCCCGAGGTCGACGTACACGTCCTCCACCTCGTCGTCCTCCTCTAGATCCGTCTCGTCCATCGTGTGAGGCGGCGGACTCCCGATGAGCCCGTCGATGTCGCCGTCTTCCGTGTGGACGGTGACGCGCTGTGCCTTCAGGACGCGCGCGTCCCAGCCACCCAAGGCGTCGAGTTGGAGGAACCCCTCGTCCGTGACGTGACGCACCATGAAGCCGATCTCGTCCATGTGGCCCGCGACGACGACGGAGCCGTCACCGGAGCCCTCGATGGTGCCGACGACGTTGCCCATGCCGTCGGTGCGGAGTCGGTCGACCTCCGGGTCCAGCTCGCGGCGCACGATGTCTCCGATCCGGCTCTCGTAGCCCGGCACGCCGCTCGTCTCGGTCAGTTCGGCGAGCAGATCGACGTCGAACGGCAGTTCCGCCTTATCCATACCGGTCCTCCGACAGGCATCGTCTAAGCCGTACCGGTTCGCGGATGGAAATGGCTATGTCGCCCCGGTCGCGAATCCGGGTATGACAGAGTGGATCGGCGACACGTTCACCTCCGACACCGGCTGGAACCACCTCGAAACGCTCGTCGAGATCGGCGACCGGATGGCGGCCTCCGACGGCGAGTTGGCGGCCGCAGAGGCGACACGTGACGCGCTCGCGGACCACGCCCGAAACGCGCGACTCGAAGAGTTCTCGATACAGGGGTGGGAGCGCGGCTCTGCGGAGATCCGGGCCGGCGACGAGACGCTCGACTGTATCGCCCTGCCGCGCTCGCCCGGCGAAACGGTCACGGGCGAACTGGTCGACCTCGGCTACGGGCTCCCGGACGACTTCGAGGAAACCGACATCGAGGGGAAGGTCGTCATGTGCGCGTCGAACGTCCCGTCGTGGTACGACCGGTTCATCCACCGACGCGAGAAGTACTACTACGCCGTTGAGGGGGGTGCGGCCGCGTTCGTGTTCAAGAATCACGTCGAGGGGCGTCTCGCCCCGACGGGGAGCGTCGGCACCGGAGACCGACCAATCGGTGACGTGCCGGCCGTCGGCGTCTCGAAGGAAGTCGGCGCGAAGCTGGCCCGCGAACACGACGAACGCGACGTGACCGTCGAAGTCGACCTCGCGGCCGCCCCCGCGGACGCGACGAGCCAGAACGTTCACGCCGAACTCGGCCCCGACACCGAGGAGACGGTACTCGTGACGAGCCACGTCGACGCCCACGACATCGCGGAGGGGGCGATGGACAACGGCGCGGGGACGGCGATGGTCGTCGAGGTGGCACGAGCACTCGCCGCCCGGGAGGCAGAACTGGACACCCGCGTCGAGTTCGTCGCCTTCGGCTCCGAGGAGGTGGGCCTCGTCGGGTCGAGCTATCTCGCCGACGAACGCGACCCCGAGACGGTGAAGGCGGTCGTCAACTTCGATGGCGTCGTCCGCGGCCGCGACCTCGCGGCGTACACCCACGGCTTCGACGGACTCGACGCGGCAATCGACCGCGTCGGCGACCGACTCGACCACCCGTTCACCACCAACCCGCACCACGGCCCGCACAGCGACCACTGGCCGTTCGTGGAACACGGCGTCCCCGGCTACCACGTCTACACCGAGACGGGCGACGAGGGGCGCGGCTGGGGCCACACCCGCGCGGACACGCTCGACAAGCTGGCGAAGCGCGACCTCCGTGAACAGGCGGTCGTCCTCACCGAACTCGTCGTCGATGTGGCCGACGAGACGGTCGACATCGCGCACCGCGACCCGGTCGCTATCGCCGCCGAACTGGAAGAGCAGGACCTCGCCGAGGGGATGAAAGTGATCGGCGACTGGCCGTTCGACGCCTGAGGATAGGGTTCAGCTAAGAATGACTCCGGAGAGTAGGCGGCCAACGAGGTGTAGAAAGCCCCCGGTCGCTCGGCTCGGTGGTCTCGCTGCGCTCCTTGGCCTCCCTTTGGTCGGCCTGCGGTGCTTACATCGCCCGCCTTCGCCGAGCGACCGGCCCCTTTCAGTCCCACCCACCGCGGTTACTCAGTTGAGCGACAGCCCGCTTATTTGAACACTACCACGGCTGAGCGCCGCACAACGGTTATACTGGTGGAATCCGACGGTTAGCCATGAGCGATACGGCGTATCCGCTGCCCGACGACCTGCCCGAACCGACCGACGACGGCGAGGCCGACCACCTGCCGGACGCGACGGTTCCGTCCATCGCGCTGTCCGCGACGGACGGCGACTCGGTCGACCTCTCGACGCGCGACGGACGGACGGTCGTCTACTGTTACCCGATGACCGGCCGCCCGGACGAGGATGTCGTGCCCGACGGCTGGGCGGAGATACCCGGCGCACGCGGCTGTACGCCCGAGTCGTGTGGCTTCCGCGATCACCACGACGAGCTCCGTGAGCTCGGTGCCGACGCGGTGTTCGGCCTCTCCGTCCAGTCGACGCCGTACCAGCGGGAAGCGCGCGACCGGCTCGAACTCCCCTTCGAACTTCTCAGCGACGCCGACTTCGAGTTTACCGAGGCGCTCGACCTCCCGACGTTCACCGTCGACGGCGACCGCTATCTCGAACGGATCACGCTCGTCATCGACGACGGCGTCATCGAACACGTCTTTTACCCGGTGTTCCCGCCGGACGAACACGCCGACGAGGTCGCAGACTGGCTGGCGAACGGTTAGAACTCAGACGATCTGATTCCAGACCGGCGCGACGACGAAGAACAGCGTCTGATACAGGATGTACAGCAGCGCGACGAGCGAGGCCGTGATGGCTCCCTTCGGCGTGTCGAGTTCGCGGTCGTTGCGCGCCTCCACCTGCCGAGACTCGAACTCGAACAGGTCGGTGATGAAGACGCCGAGGACGAGCGTCGAGAACACCAGCCCGCCGTGGTGGTGGACCGTCATATAGTAGAAGGAGCCGACGACGAGCAGGAAACTGGTGGCGACGCGGAGCGGATGGCGGGTGATCGCCTCCCAGCCCTTCTCCGCCTGCGATTCGTGCTGCTTGTACTCGACGATCCGGCCGACCATGTTGGCGAGGAGCAACCCGAGCAGCAGGTAGGCGATCACCGGCGCCGCGAGCACCTCGCGCGCGAGGATCGCGTCCACAGGGCCGAACAGGGACACGAAATGTTCCATAGAGGCCACTCCTATCTGCCGGCGTTAATAGCTTTCCAATCGCCGAGCAGTGCTGTCTAGTGGCGCTGTGGAGTTGCGGTAGCCGGAGCAGCGAGGGGTTTGGAAGCCCCTGCACGCTCGACTCGATGGGCTCGTTGCGGTCCTCGTCGGTCGCGTTGCTCCCGCCTGCGGTCCTTACGTCGCCCGTCTTCGCCGAGCGTACAGCCCCTTCCAGTCCCACCCCGAGCAGTTCTCTAACCAGCAACCGCTCAGTTAAGAAGGCCCGCTGAGCAGCTACTTGACCTGTCGTTTGCTCGCGTCGACGACTGCGACCGACAGCGTCCCGTCGCGACCGACCCGGACCGACTCGCCGGGGACGACCGATCCGGCCGTGCGGTCGTCCGCCAACAGTTCGACTGGCGTCTCGTCGCGTTCGATCCGCAGCTCCAACTGCGAGGCTGGTAGTATCCGCGTGTCCTCGTCCGTCGAGAACGGGGCGACTGGGACGACAGCGAGCACGTCCAGCTCCGGAGCGAGGAGGGGCCCGCCGGCGCGAGATGCGCGCCGGTTCGGCGGTCACGAGCATGACATCCATCAGCGCCCGCGTTTCCCCCAACGGCGACCGGGCGGAGATGACCGGGCGAGTCGCCATCTCGTAGCGACCGGCGAGGAAGGCATCGAGCGCAGTGTCGAGCGAATCGCGAGGCACCGACGGAACGCACTCGCGCGCCGCGACAGGCAACACCGGCCCGTCGACACCGGCCGCGACCGCATCAAGGAGGCCACGCTCGCCGACGGTGACGACCAACTCCGGTGTCGCTGCTGCGACTTCCGCGGGTGAGTCGACGACCGGATCACCGCCGGACGCGGCGACTGCGTCCCGCGCCGTCTCGTCGCCGATGACGCCGACCGTCGGCCTGCTCATACTCACGCGTCACCCGGCAGGAGAAAAAGCGTAGGGATCGCGTTACTCCGGCACTTCCGGCGTGCCATCGTACGCCTCGCGCAGCTTCCGAACCGCCGGGATGACGACCACGAAGGTGACGAAGCCGAGGATAGCGAACCAGAACAGCGCGTCCTTCAGGACGAGCGCCACCTGATCGTACACCGTCAGCCCGGACGTGGGGTCGGCGGCCGTGAGCTGTTGGCCCTCGAACGACGGCGTGTTGTACCAGCCGGCGAGCGTGAGCCACGCGAGTCCCGCGGTGACGAGAATCGTGAACCCTTTGGCGAATTCGTCGGCCATTATATGGTGTTAGTCAGCCTCATGTTTAGGGTTTCCCATTCCCGCGGCCCGAAACCGGGTCGAGAATGCGTACGTCCCCGCGCCGGTCGCGATAGTGAGCAAGCCAGCCACCGCGAGCGCGATATTCACCTCCTCGGGCGCGGCCGTCGCGCGCTGTGTCGCCTCGTCCAGCAACACGAATCCGACCACGACTGCGACGATGGCAAACAGCGTCGAGAACACCGTCACCGCCTTGTACACGTGCATCGGCACCGCAACGTCCCGTCCGCCAGCGCTCTCCTCGGTACCGCCGTCGGTCGTCGCCTCGTCGGACGGCGCGGTCGAGTCACTCGCGTCGCTGGCGTCGGTCATTAGCCGGAAGAATGGGCCGCGGTGACTTTACTTGGGCGGTCGCAGCCGGTAGTACCGTCGGTTGAGTTCGAACATGTACCCCTCCCGCATCGACTTGAACACGGCGTAGGCGATACAGCCCGCCACGATGGGGAGCAGGAACGTCAGGTCGAAGAGCAGGTGCGAGTCCATCGGGAGGAGGTTCTTCACCGACAGCGCCGAGATGGTCGCCGCGTAGACGACGCCACCGACGCCGACGGCGGCCCAGAACGGCTGCTCGACGGGACGACGCGCCGCACCCTTGTTGAGGAACGGCACGATGGAGATGAACCCGACAACGACGAGGTTTGCGAGGACACCGTACGTCCGGTCGGCCATCAGCTTCTGACCACCAAGCAGCGCCAGATCCGGATTGAGCGGGCCGAGCTTCAGCAGGCCGAACGACCAGTACAGATACCAGTCGGGGAGGATGACCGCCGGCGTGTTCGACGGATTCGCCGGCGCGCCGATGTGCGGCGGCATCGCCGCCGCGAGGAACACCGTCATCCCGACGAAGAAGCTGGTCAGGGCGAGGTTACGCACCATCTCGTGGGGCCACGCCGGGAACGCGAGCACGTCGCGCTCGACGTAGTCCGACTCGACGCGCAGGTCTTGGTCCTCGCGGCGCGCCCGTTCGAAGTACTCGTAGGTCAGCCGGGAGAGCCCCTGTGAGCGCTCCTTTCGTTCGCTCCACGTCGGGGTCTCGTCGTCCGGTGCGACGATGCCACTGCCGTCCGCCGTCGGTCCCTCGCCTTCGTCGATATCGTTGTCGCTCATGTTAGTGTGGCTCCGCGATCCCCTGCATCCAGACGATGCCGATGTGGATCGCGATGACGGTCGTTGCGATGAACGGCAGGAAGAACACGTGCAGGATGTACATCCGCTGTAGCGTGGCCTGACTCAGCGTGAACCCGCCGAACAGTAGCTGTGCGACCCACTCGCCTGCGATTGGTATCGAGAGACTCATCTCGACGCCGATCTGGCCAGCCCAGAAGGCGAGCTGGTCCCACGGGAGCAGATAGCCCGTGTAGCCGAACACCATCGTCAGCGAGATGAGGACGATGCCGATGATCCAGTTGAGTTCGCGCGGCTCCTTGTACGCGCCCGTGAAGTAGACGCGCAGCATGTGGAGGAACACCGCCGCGACCATTACCTGCGCCGACCAGCGGTGGAGGCTTCGGAGGAAGAAGCCGAACCGGAGGTCGGTCATGATGAACGTGATGGAGTTGTACGCCGTGCTCGGGTCACCGGTGGTCGCCGGGCTGTAGTAGAAGCCCAACAGCGCCCCGGAGATGGCGGCGACGATGTACGCGATGGTACTGAAGCTCCCTAACGCATACAGGGGGTACCAGTACCAGAACTTGTTGTCGAGGTTGTACTGTTCGGTGTGGCTCTTGGGCATCTGCATGTTGACCTTGTAGTAGAGGTCCTCGAGGATTTCGAGGTAATCAACGATGCGGAGCCGCTTGTCGAGCCACATCAACACCGTGAGGTAGGTGGTTTCGACGGGCGTGAGGTCACGCTCCGTCATCCACCCTTCGTGGTCGTGGTCGTCCTTGCGTTCTAAGCTCATCTGTTGACCCTCCGTCCGTCCCTGGTCGGCCTGTAGTGCTCCATCGTATTATTCCTCCGGTCGCGGCAGGGCGACGAACGACTTCTCCACCGGCGAGAACGGGCTGTACACCGACTGGTGACACTGACAGTAGACGCGGTCCTCGCCGCCGAACTTCGCCGACCCCTCGTACGCCTTGAAGCCGGGGACACAGCAGAAATGGGTACACTTGTCGAGCCACGCCATGAAGCCGTCCTCGGTGGCGGCGGCCATGAACTCGTTTTCCTCTGCCAGCTCTTCGATCTTCGTGGAGCGGAGCACCTGCACCGGCATCGTGGACTGTGGCGAGACGCCTTCCGAGCGCCACGTCGCCATCGCGGGCTTGCCCAGCCCGCTCTTGCCGATGCCGTTGCCCCACTCCTCGTAGTCGTCGAACATGTCGACGGTGAGTTTATTACCGGCATCGATGTCGGACATCCAGCCGTAGGTGTCCCCAGAGGAGGCGCGGAGGAAGTTGTCCTGTTCCTCGCCGGGGCGGACGCCCGGATACGTCTGGACGCCACAGTACTGGAACCACTGCGAGGAGTAGGTAACGCCGCCGATCTCCGTCTCGGCGACCTGCACCGTCTTCCCGCCTTCGGTCGTCTCCTTCACCTCGGGCCAGACGCCCTTCAGTTCGTCACCCTCGATGGTGAGCGGAACGATGGGCATCCCGCGCGGCGCGGGACCGTCGGTGTTCTCGATGGCTACGTACTGGGTGATACCACCGCCGGCACCGCTCGACGACGTGGCGGTGCCGAGCGCGGCCGCCGCGCCCCGAAGCGACGGCGTCCCGATTCGGTCGGATACTTGTCTTCGTCTGCTGGCATTATTTCTTGTAGTAGGGGTAGACTGCTCGTTTCACTGTCTCCCAGGCGTCGTCGCCCAACTCCGTGCCGTCCATGTCCTCCTCGCGGATGTACAGGTCCTCCCACTTCCGACGGCGCTTCTTCACGATCATCACGTCCGGGAGGAACTCCTTCCGGTAGAGAAGCATGATGAAGGCGAGGTCGATGAGGATCGCGGCGAGCAGCGCGCCGAGGAACATGTTGCCGAACTCAGAGAACCCCCAGCCGGCGACCAGCCCGTAGGTGAACAGCCCGATAAAGATCACTTCGAGCACCGTCAGCAGGACGATGCCGATGGCCGCCGCAGTCGATTCGCGGGCGGGTTCGTACCGGTGGATGTCGCCGTAGGTGTTGTTGCCGGAGCTCATTCTTATCTGTTCCCTCCACTCGCGTGTTGTGATTCACCGTACTTCAGCAGGAAGAACGTGAACATCAGCGACACCAAGATGGCGAGGATCGTCGCGATGCCGACGAAGTGCGCCTGAATCGGCACGCCCATGTGTTCAGGGTCGAGTTCGCCGCCGCCGCCCGAGGCCGGGGCCTGCCCCGTCTCGTTGACGACGACCGTACCGACCATCCCTGCCGTCTTATGCGGCGCACAGAAGTACTGGTACTCGCCCTTCGTCTCGAAGGTGTGACTGTACTCGTGGTCCGTGTCGTACAGGTCGCCGGCACCGCCTTCGGTTCCCTCCCAGTTCGCATCGTCCGGCTGTGACTCGACGACGATGTTGTGGCCGTCCGACTCCCAGACGAAGTTGACGGTGTCACCGGGCTTGACGTACACCGTCTCGGGATCGTAAACGAGGCTGCCGCCCGGACCGACGACGACCTCTTTCGTCGTTTGGGCTGCTGCGGACCCGGATGCGCTCACGGCCCCCGCAGCGGCCGTGGCTCCACCCGCAGTTCGCAGGAAATCCCGTCTGTTCATAGACGCTCAACACTCCGAACCGTCAGCGTATAAATTCTCCGAAGCGCCCCTCCCTACCGGTGTCGTTGGCCGAATCCGGAAGCACAGCGACGGACCGATTAGCGGCTACGCGTCGGCCCGCTCGTCTGTCTGTTCGGCACCACGATCATCCTCCAGTTCGGGGTTCTCGCGGGCGCTCTCGGGCAGGAACTCCGGTCGGTCGCCGTCCTCCAGCCCGACGGCTCGCAGCCGGTTGCGGTACTCCTCGGCGCGGAACCGGTCGGAGAGGCGAGCGTTCGCAACAGTGAAGAAGAGCACGCCACCCGAGACGAGAAACAGCAGGCCGACGGTGCCGGCGATGACGCCGATGTCGCCGGCCACGAGCGCCGCGCCGGCGAGGACGACGCCCGACAGAAACAGCGCCCCGGCGATCACCTGCACCATCAGATTGCCGAACTCGCCGGAGCCTTCCGGCACGTCCATCGGGCTGGGGAGGAGATCCGTCTCGGGCATCTCCGGGACGTCGTACTCCTTCATCGAGCAGAGCGCGACCGACGGCTTCACGTCCCGGAGAACGGTGCCCATCCCCTCTATCGAGCCGTCGCCGTACACCACGGCGTACCCCTCGTCCGAGTAGGCGACGATTCTGTCCGGGTTCGAGAGCCGTTCCACGCGGGCGAACACGTCTCGTCGGAGGACGCGCGTCTTCACGTCCGCCTCGATGCGGTCGAGCAACGCCTCGCCGGTGATCCACGTCTCGGGGTCGAACGCCGCCTCCCACTCGTCGGGCGACATCGCCGCCATGTCCGACGGGCCGAAGTTCTCGAAGTCGTACTGCTCCTCGACCTGTCGGCGGAGCTGCTCGGTGGTGAGCTCCTCGGGGTCGTCCTCAGACCCAGTCTCGTCGTCTGCCTGCAGTTCCTCCGACGAGTCGACCATTGTCGAGGCGTACACCCGGCACCTGCAAAAGCCCACCGTTCACTGAGCTTGCCGTCCCACCGACGGACGGGCCGCACTCCCACCCTCACTCGTTCGGTTGTATCACCGGGTTCTCGGGTATCCACGCGGCCCACCGCTCGGCGTCCTCCTCTGTCCACACGAGGGTCACGTAGAGCCAAGCGGCGAGAAAGAAAGCCACGAGCCCCGGAACGGTCGGTATCAGGTCCACGAGGGACCGCCTGCCGGCGGGACCGTACACCGTCACCAGCCCGCCGTAGGCGACGGGATAGAGGACGAGTGGCCCGGTGACGCTCGCTAGCGCGGCGAAGACGGGGTTGAGCATGGGCCCGCCGTAGCCACGCATCGTCAGGATCCCGAGAATCCCCCCGCTGATGACACCGGCAAACGCTCTGACCAATCGCCGGGTGGCCCGGGCGTCTGGTCCGGTCGCCGTCGGGACCCCACCGACAGCCCCGAACGCGAACAGTGCCCAGTACGTCACACACCAGACCCCCAGCACGCCGGCGAGCACCACGACGTTGGTCGCTCTCGACCGGCGCTTAAACAGGCGGAACGCACTCCACGGCGAGGCGTCGCCGAGGCCGTCGTCGACCTCGCCGGTCGCGGCAGTGTCACGCCCTTCGTCGTCGTCGGCCATCTGTGGGTAGCCGTTCGAGATGGGCCTCCCGAATATTGCTTTTCACCGGACGCTCCGAATTCGACCGCAGTTCCGACTCCGGCACCCCTAAACGCGCTTCATTCGTATCATCTGCCGATGGTCGCCGATGGGGTCGTCGCCACGCTCGTCGCCGTCTCGGTGTCGGTCAGTCTCCCCTGTTTCCTCTACGGCGCGTGGATCATGATCGACAACGACCCGGTGACGTGGGGCGTCCTCACGTGGCATCTGAAGTACATTCTCACCGGACTGGTGTTGACGACGGTCCCGCTGGTTGGCTGGATGATCCCGCGGCTGTTCGGGCTACAGGGCCACTCGGCGCAGTTTGGCGGCTACGCCGTTCTGCACGCCTTCGTCGGGTCGACCGCCTACGCGTTCCTCGCGTTCGGCTTCACCGGCATCGTCCGCGTCTTCCGCGCGAAGTACGAACACGACCTGTACCACGACTACGACCAAGGCCTGTTGCTCGACGAGATCGGCGGCGACCGGATGGACCACTGGCGCTCGCGGCTCCGCGTCGGCGTCTTCGGCTACACCTTCTTCTGGATCCTCGCGTGGCTCACCGGACTCACCCGGTACGCGATCCGCTATCTGTGACGCCACCTCCGCGCGAAGCAACGCGCTCGGCGTCGGCAAGCAGGTCGAACAGGCCGGTCGGATAACACGGCTCCGGGCCAGACCGGAGGTCGGCCGGCGTGTGCCACGTCGCCGTCCGGGTCTCCTCGTCGCTGGCTTCGTCGACCGTCAGCCGTTCGCGCTGATACGGGTCGTCCGCGACGAAAGCAACCTCGTAGACGAAGCTCACCTCGTGGCCCGGCGTTCCGGCAAACTCGTAGACGTTCTCCGCGACGCCGAGCAGTTCGACCGGCTCGACCTCGTAGCCCGTCTCCTCGCGGAACTCCCGGACGACTGCCTCGTGGCTGTGTTCTCCGAACTCGATGCCGCCACCGATAGGACGGTAGAACGGCTCCTCGCCGGTCGTGTACCGCTCGACGAGCAGTTCATCGTCGCGGCGAGGGATGCCGACCGTGTGTACGCGGGGGCGGCGCGCTGTAGAGTCGGTCACCCCCACGCCTCGCCGCTCGCGAGGTCCACCTCGCTGTCGCCTCGCTCGGACGGACAGATGTCCGCCAGCCGGCAGTCCCCGCAGTCGGGGTTCCGCGCGGTGCAGGTGTCGCGGCCGTATTCGATGAGCAGGTGCGTGTACTCCTTCCACTCTGCTTCCGGGATGACTTCCATCAGGTCTGACTCGATGGCCTCCGGGCGCTCCTCCTCGGTGAGCGCGAGCCGCCGCGAGATGCGCTGGACGTGCGTGTCGACGACGATGCCCTCCGTCAGGTCGTGGCCGTGCTGGAGCACGACGTTCGCCGTCTTCCGTCCCACGCCCGGCAGGTCCGTGAGCGCGCTCATCGTGTCCGGCACCTCGCCGTCGTGTTCCTCGGTGAGTATCTCCCCGATGCCATTCAGATAGCCGGCCTTGTTGTTGTGGAACGTGATGCCGTAGATGTCCTCCGCGAGCTGTTCTTCCGTCGCATCGGCGTACGCCTCGGGGGAGTCGTACTGCTCGAATAGGTCGGCCGTCACCTCGTTGACGCGCTCGTCAGTGCACTGTGCCGAGAGCACGACGGCGACGAGCAGTTCGAGTCGCGTGGAGAAGTTCAGCGAGATCGACGGCTCCGGATACGCCTCGTAGAGCCGGTCGATGACCTCGACCGCCTGCGCTTCACGCGTGCCCAGCGGGGTTCCCATATCCCAATTTCGGGGACCGTGGGCGTATAATTTCTCCCTCTCGGTGACGGCCCGGTCGTGCCGTCAGACCGCTCCCGTTCGTCTGTGCGGGCGGGGTTCAGATACGTGGGTCGTCGCTTGACTGAGCAGCCGCGGTGGGTGGGACTGAAAGGGGCCGGTCGGTACGGGAAGCACGGTGACGAAAGCACCGCAGCCCGACCAACGGGAGGGCGAGGCGCGCAGCGAGCCGCGCGACCGTACCGACCGGGGGCTTTCTACACCCTATTGCTGACTCATCCAACTGAATTGCGCTTCCCCGAATACTACCCACATATGCCGCAACGTTCAGGACAGAGGCGATGAACGAACGACCATGAGCAGCCGTCACGCCGCGTGGACGCCCCGCTTCGGGACCGTCCGCGCGCTCGTCCTCTACGGGCTCCTCGCGCTCGTCGTGCGGCGAGGAAATGCTGCCTTCCGGGAGACGCTACGGACCGTGTTCGGGGTGAGCGGGGCAACTGCCGACCAGGCGCTGTTCTGGGCGCTCGTCGTCGTCGGTCTCGGCGTCGTCGCCGTCGAGACGCGCCGACAGGCCCGCTCGGAGCCAGCGTTCACGCTGAAGGCCGCCCGCCAGAAGTACCTCGAATCCCGGGTGCCGACCCGTGCGCTGTTTGCGGGGTATCTCCTCCTGCTCGCCGCCAGCGGCTACGTCGCGCTGTTCGCAAGAGACGTGTTCTTCGCGCGACTCGACAACGCACTGCTCGTGGTCCGTCGCGTCGCGGAGTCGGGCGATCCCGGCTCCTTTTCCGTCGAGGCGCTCGTCTTCGGCGCGGCGTTCGTCGTCGGTGCGGTCGCGTTCGCCCACGCCGCCGACCGGGTGCTGATGGCCGGGCTCAGGAAACTCGTCGCCGCCCGGCGGTGACCATCGGCGCGGGCGTCACAGCCCGAGTTCCCGCCCGACGACGAGATGCTGAATCTCGCTCGTCCCTTCGCCAATCTCCATGAGCTTGGCGTCGCGGTAGAAGCGCTGCGGGGCGAAGTCGGTCGTGTAGCCGTAGCCGCCGTGGACCTGCACGGCGTCCTCGGCCACCTCACGGGCTATCTCGGAGGCGTCGAGCTTGGCGAGCGAGGAGATGCGGGTCACGTCCTCGCCGGCGTCGTACTGCGTCGCGGCCTTGTGGGTGAGCAGGCGGGCGCGCTCTATCTTCCGGTCCATGTCGACCACCATGTCGCGGACGGCGTCGAACTTCCCGATTGGTCGGCCGAACTGCTCGCGCTCGGTGGCGTACTCCTTCGCCGCCTCGTAGGCGCCCTGTGCGAGGCCGGTCGACAGCGCCGCGATGGAGATGCGGCCGCCGTTGAGCGTCTTCTTCGTCTGCGTCCAGCCGTCGCCCTCCTCGCCGAGCAGTCGGTCCTCGGGGACGCGCACGCCGTCTAGCTTGATCTCGCAGGTGGGCGAGGCGTTGAGTCCCATTTTGTCCCACACCTCGACGACCTCGAAGCCGTCGTCGTCGGGGTCGACGATGAACGTGGAGATGCCGCCGTAGCCGGCGTCGGGGTCGGTGACCGTCTTCACGAGCACGGAGTTGGCGACGTTCGCGTTCGTGATGAACTGCTTCGTGCCGTCGATGACGTACTCGTCGCCCTCTTTCCGGGCCATCGTGTCCATGTCGCTTGCGTCCGACCCGGAGGAGGGTTCGGTGAGCGCCCACGCGCCCATCGCTTCGCCGCGGGCCAGCGGCTCGGCCCACTCAGCCTTCTGCTCGGCCGTGCCGAACATGACGATGGGCATCAGCCCGAGCGAGGTGTGAGCAACGTAGGAGAGTCCAATCGCCCCCGAGACGCGGCCCAACTCCTCGGCGATCAGCGCGTACATCAGATAGTCACCGCCGGCCCCGCCGTGTTCCTCGGGAGCCGGCACGCCCATCAGGTCCAGCTGGCCGAGTTCCTCGAACACGGACTCCGGGAAGCGGTGTTCGTCCTCGATCTCTTGGGCGATTGGCGCGATCTCTGCCTCACAGAACTCCCGGACCGTGTCGCGGATCATCCGGTGCTCGTTCGGGAGGTCGAAATCCATACGCTACCCTTCGGCCACGCCGACATAAGCGGTTCGCAAATTTCGCCGTGGGCGTCGAGTCGCCCGCTCAGTGCGGGTCGTCGCTGTCGGAACCCCCGGTACACCCAGCGGGGGTCACTACCCCTGCCGTGCCGAGCGCACGAAGCGCGCGAGTCGAGCGCACAGGGGCTTCCGAATCCCTCGCCGCTCATACCACCGCAACTCCAAGGCTTCACCAAACACCACCAGTCGGCGACTTCGAACCGATTAATACATCCGCGGTCACAGCCGCAGGTATGTTCGTTCCGCTGCAGGAAGGTGTCAACACCGGTGTCATCGACGCGACTGGCTGGTTGGTCGCCGTCGTCGGACTCCTGCTCGTCGTCGGCTGGTACTACCGACTACCTCGCCGGGGTACGAGCCCACCGTCACGCCGAACCGCTCGCGTATCTCCTCGAACCGCTCGATGAGCGCGCTCTCCGGCTCGTCGACCGGGACGCGCTCGACGTGGCTGACGGTGCCCGAAAACTGGTCTGCGACGGAGCCGAACATCGCCTTCATCTCCGCCGGCACGCCCGGCAGGACGTAGACGTTCTCCAGCACGCAGCCGGGCGCGACACCCACGTCGTTGTGGAGGGGGTCGCTCCCGGCCGGTAGGTTCGCGGTGCCGGTGACGAGGTCGTCGCGGCTGTAGTCGCCGCCGTCGACGAGCCACGAGAGCGCCCGCTCGTCGGTTTCGAGGTCGCGGTCGAACGCCGCCGCGACGCCGGCCATCGTCACGTCGTCGTGCGTCGGGCCGAGACCACCGGTGACGACGACGGCGTCGTAGCGGTCCGCGTCGCGACCCACGACCTCGGCGATGTCGTCCACGCGGTCCGGCACCGTGATGACCCGCTCCACGTCGGCACCGCGGTCAGCGAGTCGCTCGCCGAGCCACGCGGCGTTCGTGTTCACCGTGTCGCCGACGAGGAGTTCGTCGCCGACGGTGAGTATCGCAACGTCCATAGCGTGCGGTTCGGTGCCCGACGACTTGAGGGTTCAGCCCATCCCCGGGGGTGGCCGGCGGGAGTCATCGTCCTCGGTGTCCACGTCGAGACCCACCTCCTCGCGCTTGCGGCGGGTCTCGCGCAGTTGGAGCACGTAGTAGCCCGCACCAGCCAAGCCGATGATCGTCGCGCCCGCCGCGAGCCCGCCGAACAGCAGCAGGTCGCGGTCGAGATAATACCGGACAGAGAGGGTCGGTGCCGACAGCTCACTCCAGAAGATGTGGACGCGCTCGTCCATCTGCTCGGTTCGCTCGGCACCGGGTCGCACCTTCGCGAGCAACGGCACGCCGACCTCGGCGCGCTCGGGCAACACCATCTCGTAGCTCCCCTCGACGTACGTCGGCGTCGTCACGCTCTTTCCGTTCTTCGGGGTCGTGACGCCGAGTTGCCCAGTCTCGTTGGCCGGCAGGTGGATCACCGTCCGCTGGCGCGTCCGGTCGACGGTCATGAGGTCGGGGGCGCGCTGGGTCGTCCCGTTCGGATACGTGACGACGGACACCGCCTCGCCGTCAAGTGTTTGGAACTCCACGAGCGTCCCGTTCGGATACCGGAACGTGACGGCTTGCACCATCTCTGGCTGCTCGGTGCCGAGGGTGTCGCGGGTGTACAGCTCGATGGTCGGGTCGGACGCCTCGAGATTTCCGGTCGTCCGCGCCGCGACCTGATACACCGCGGTGACGTTCTCTTCCTGTACGTCGAGATACGCGTCCGCAGACTCGTTCCACGCGTACGACTGGTCGGCCGCGAGGTCAGACGGGGATGCCTCGCCGGGGCCGAGAATCGTCGAACAGCCAGCGGTGGCGAGCAGGAACGCGAAGCCGAGGAGACCGAGGGCGAGTCGCCGGTTCATGGGACGACACAGAGCATCTCCGCCGGGAGATGCGGGCCGATGTCGGCCAACAGGCCGGGCGGGTCGGTTTCCTCGCGGCAGACGACGCTCTGTTCGAGGAGGCCGAGTCGCTCGACGGTGACGATGTCCTGTGCGTGGCCCGCGCGGTTGACCGTCGCGCGAGCCTCCGCCCGCGTCGCGGAGTTGACGTTCACTCGACCGGTGTCGGCGCGCGACCAGTCGTACAGCCGGTCGCGCTCCGCGTCGGCGAGGCGAGGAGGTCCGTCCTCGGGGTCGGTGAACCGCAGCGGCATGTGTTGGACGAGGCCGTACCGCTTGCGGATCTGCGACGGCCCACCCGGGCCGAGGCCGAGTTCGTCCGTCGGCACGCGAACCTCCTCGCCAGCGTCGAGAACGAAGCCGTCCGCGTCCCACGAGTCGAGCGTGCCGACGTACGTCGCGCCGGCTTCGCGGTGGGGCGTGATAGCGCCCCACTGCTCGCGGAGCAGATTCCGGGCGACTTCGGCGTCTTCGCCGGTGAGCGTCACGGACGGGAAGCCATCGTCGCGGTGACCAATCGTCCACTCGGCGTCGAGGTCGGCCAGCGTGTCGGCGACCAGCGAGTCCAGCGAGTCCAGCGCGCGGTCGGCGGCCTCGCCGTCGACGTACAGCTTCGTCGCGAGAACGACCATCAGGCTTCGGCCTCTATCTCCGACTCGGGCGGTCGGTTCAACTCGTCGCGGAGCTTCTCGATCCGCTGGTCGATGGCGTCGACCAGTCGGTCGTTGTCCATGTCGACCAGTTGACCGCCGCAGTTCGGACACTCGAAGCCGAACTCCATCGCCTCGCCGAACTCGAAGCGGATCGAATCCTGCTCACAGAGATAAAACTCGTTGTTGCGCTCGTAGTCGCGCCGCTCGGCCAGCGCGTCGAGTAGCCGGTGCATCTCCTCTTCCAGTTTCTCCGAGATATTGTCATACTGGAAAGTCCACAGATACGTGAGCCAGCCGGAGTCCTCGTCGCGGAGCCGGCGGTACGACGCGAGGTCGTTCTCGTACAGAATAAACAGCGCGCGCCGCACGTCGTTCAAGTCCAGCCCCAACTCCTCGGCGAGCTCCTCGTCCGTTACCTCGCCGTCCGGGGGCGCCGCCGCGACCGGCATCCCCGTCGGGCCGACGAGCTCGTGGAGGTACTTTTGAATCACCGGGTCCTCCAGAAGTTCCTCGTACGCCATTACTGAACACCGGGCGAGGAAGCCGTTTAAACCCTCCGGGAAGGCGAGCAGAGCGTGCCTCGCGAGGTAGCTGTGGCGACGAAACGACGCACGAATTTAAATAGGAAACCGCGGCCATCCACCCCGTGACCTGACACCGGGCCCCGACCGGCCGAGACGGGAGCGTGGCACACCGGTCGGAGCGTCCTTCACTCGGGCGGAACGGCGACCCCGCAAGCCCACGTGCCGCCTGTTCGCCCTACTCGGCATCGTCGTCCGGTTCGACGACCTTCTTCCCCGTCGCCTGTGGGACGACGACTCGGTCTGCGTCCTCCCACTCGCGATCAAGTTCCGCGCCATCGAAGAGTCGATCCAGCAGCACGGCCAGCCCTGCCACCTCCGAGTGTGGCTGGTTCGTCACCGCGACGTTGTAGTCGGCCCGGTCGTACACCTCGAACGGCACCTTCTCTCCACCGACGACGACGAGCAGCGGCTCTGCCGCGTTGGCCGCGCGGAGATCCGCCTCGACGTCCTGAACGGGAAGTCCGTACATCGTCAGGTGCGCGACCGTCCCGGACCACTCGCTGAGGAGTGCCTTGGGCGCATCGCGCAGTTCGACACCGAAGGGACCACCGAAGCGGCCGGTGATATCCTCGACCGTCTCGGCCGGTCGGGGCCCGGTGTCAGGTCACGGGGTGGATGGCCGCGGTTTCCTACATCCGGTCGTCGCGGCCCGGCCGGTGGCTCAGCCGACAGACCACGACCGACTCGCGTCCGTCCATGTCTGAACAGGGGGGCGACCGCGTTTCCTGCTTTCGGAACGCATACGTCGCCACGCTCAGCAAGGTGGGCATGGACCTGTCCGACAAGCGGATCGTCGTCACCGGCGGGACGGGGTTCGTCGGCTCGCACCTCGCGGAGCGACTCGTCGCCGACAACGAGGTGGTCGTCGCCGACGACTTCCGCAACAGTCGCCGCGAGTGGGTGCCCGACGCCGCGACGGTCGTCGAGGGTGACCTCACCGACCCGGCGGTCGTCGCCGAAGCCGTCACCTCCGACGTGGACATCGTCTTCCACTTCGCCGCGGACAAGGACCCCGGACGCGACCACATCGATCAGTACCGGGTGAACAACGCACTCACCGAGAACGTCGTCGAACGGATGGACGAGGTCGGCGTCACGAACGTCGCGTTCACCTCCTCGTCGGTCGTCTACGGCGAAGCGCCCCGGCCGACGCCAGAGGACTACGCCCCCCTCGAACCGATCTCCATCTACGGAGCCTCCAAGCTCGGCGAGGAGGGACTGCTCTCGGTGTACGCACACAGCCACGACTTCACCGCGTGGCTGTTCCGCTTCGCGAACATCGTCGGCCCGCGTCTCCAGATCGGTGCCGTCATCCCCGACTTCATCGAGAAGTTGGCCGCCGACCCCGAAACGCTGGAGATCCTCGGCAACGGCAAACAGGAGAAGTCGTACATGCACGTCGACGACTGCGTGGACGCGATGTGTCACGTCGTCGAGGGGACCGACGCGCCGGTGAACACGTACAACCTCGGGACGCGCACGACGACCAGCGTCACGGCCATCGCGGACATCGTCGCCGACGAGATGGGCGTCGACCCCGAGTACGCGTTCACCGGCGGCGAGCGCGGCTGGACCGGCGACGTGCCGCGGATGCGCCTTTCTATTGAAAAGCTCTCCGCGCTCGGCTGGGAGCCGGACGCGTCGAGTGAGGACGCCGTTCGGCGAGCGACGCGTGAACTGCTCGCGACGCACGCGCCCGACTACGCTTAGACCGAAAAGGGCGTCTCGGCTCGTACCTCGTCGTCGCCAGCGAGGCGGAGTTCGCCGACGGCGGTGTACTCACCGGGCGGTGGGTCAGCCCACGTCTCGGAGAACGTCGCCGACTCGCCCGGCGCGAACTCGGCCGTGGAGATGGCCTGCGTCGCCATGCGACCGTCGGAGTAGCGCCACACCTCGCTGTCGGCGGTGTCGGCTTCGCCGTCGGCGTCGTACACCGCGAATTCGGCACGGATGCCGTCACGGAACGTCACGGCGACCGGGTCCGGACCGTCGTTCGTCACGGTCAGTTCGAAGGCGACGTCATCTCCGACGGTGACGATGAGCGAAGCGGCGAGCACAGCCGTGAATTCGCTCTAATGCGTCAAAACGGTTCCCCCGGTCGCGCGTCCGGACCGGCAAGCATAACCTGACTGCCGCGCCTACCCGAGAGCGTGCAGGTCGTCGGCTACCGCTCCACGCCCGAACCAGCCCTCCACCTCGCAGACGACGGGAGAGTCAAGCGGTTGGGGCTAGCCCACGGCGTCGAACTCGCCTACACGCTCGGCGAGCGTCACTGCGCGGGCCAGATACAGAACGACCACCACATCGCCTGCTCGGCGGCCGGTGCGCCGAAGTGCCCCAGCCACGAGCGGCAGTTCGACGAGTCGACGATCCGGAACCGAGACGGCGAGCATGCCGTCTACCTTGCCGCGTTCGCGCCGGCGACGTTCAAGGTGGGGATCACCCGGTCAGAGCGGCTCGAAACCCGGCTCAGAGAGCAGGGGGCCGACCGCGGTGCGCGCGTGTTCACCGTCGCCGACGGCGACATCGCCCGCGACGTGGAGGAAGACATCGGCACCGACCTCACCCAACGGGTGCGCGTCGCGACGAAGCTCGACGGCCTCGGTCGCGCCGTCGACGGGGACGCGTGGGAGCGACTGCTCGGCGAGTACGAGCCAATCGAACGGTTCGACCTCGAATACGACTTCACGCTCGGGGAGGTGCCCGTCCCCGAGACGATGGCGACGGGGACAGTCGTCGGCGTGCAGGGCCGCGTGCTGGTGCTCGAACGCGGCGGCACCGTCTACGCCGTCGACATGCGCGATCTCGTCGGCTACGAACTGACGGAGGGTGCAGACGGCTGCGAGCGACAGGCCTCGCTCGGGTCGTTCGGCTGACCGGTCCGACACAAGACACTTACACACACTCTGTCAAGCCGTCCCATGCGACGCGAAGCCCTCCTCGCCGGCGCAGCCGGTGCCGTCGTCGTCCTGCTCGCGGGCGTAGCGGCCCTCGCCCCGGGAATCGCCGCGACGCCACAGGACGAACGAGTCCGTCCGAGCGACACCGAGATCCGTGACACCGCCTTCACGGCCGAGCGTGTCGGCGGCGAGACGGTGACGCTGAACGTAACGACGCTACTCGAACACCGTGGCGGTCCCGCCTCGAACGTCACCGTCGCGTACCGGATGGTCGACGCCGATACCGGATTGATCGTCGACCGTGCGACCCGGTCGCTGGAGGACATCGAGGGTGACCGCGAGGTCGAGACGGCCACGACGCTCACGGTCGAGCGCGACGGCGACTACGAGCTCTACACGTTCCTCTACGCGGACGGCCGCCGGATCGACACGGCCCGGAGTGGTATCCGTGGCACGGAGAACCTCTCCCCCGGCTACGCCGAGTCGTCCGTCGACTTCCATCAGTTCGCCGGCGCGCGGAACGTCCCTGCCGTCCAGTACGGCATCGAGTCGGTCACGGACGGCGAGGCCCGCGTGAGCGTCACAGCGTATCTGACGAACGGCGGCGACGAACCCGCCGGCGACCTCGAACTCCAGCTCATCGCCCGACAGGCGGACTCGAACATCGTCGCCGACTCGGCGCGCGTCGACGTGGGTGAAGTGCGCCCCGGCCGCAGCGCCACGCCGTCGACCGAACTGACCGTGCCGGACAACTACACGTACTATCTCGACGCCGTGCTCTGGAAGGACGGCGTCATCGTCGGGTCGACGCGCGCGGTCGCGGACCTGAACCCGCGCCGGCAGGCTGGTCCGAACACCACCGAGGTGGACCTCGACTCCGGTGAGTTCGGCGCGGATACCGACGAGCCGAGAGCCGAGGACACGCCGCGTGAAGAACCGGAGGCAACCGTGGCAGAGTCCGGTGGGCAACCCGGCTTCGGTGTCACCGTCGCCGCCGTGGCCAGCGTTGCGGCTGTCCTCCTCACCCGGAGGTGGTCGGCGTGAGCACCGAACCAACGAGCGACGCGACGCCGGACAAAGACGTGACGGATGCCGATGTGTCGGACGACGGCGTGCTCGACAGCGACCTTCGCAGATACCTACAGATCGGTGGCCTCGGACTCGCCTCGCTGTTCGCGCTCGTCTCCGCTGTCGGGTTCTACACGAGCACCCGGCGGGCAATCGACATCTGGGTCGCCCGGTCGTACCAGCCGGCGTTCGACGCGGGGTTCAATCTCGTCGTCCTGTTCGCCATGCTCGCGGTCGTCGTGGCACTGCTCCGACGGCTGGAGTAACCCGCATCCAGCACGTTTTTCCGCGACCGGCCGAATCCCGTCGTATGGTAGACGAGGAAGAACAGCCGGACGAGACGGCGGACAGTGCCGAAGGCGAGAGCGACGACGAGGAGAAATCCTTCCGCGAGCGGGTCGAAGAGATTCGTCAACAGCGCGCCGAGGAGCGCGAGGGCGAGGGCGGCGACGACCGCTCGCGCGAGGAGAAGATGGAAGAGATGATGGGCGGTGGCGGCCCCGGCGGCGGCATGGGCGGCAACCCGTTCGCGCAGATGATGGGCGGCATGATGGGCGGCGGTCCCGGCGGCATGGGTGGCGGTCCCGGTGGCGCACCCGGCGGTGCCGGCGGGGAGTCCGGCTCGAAGGCCGACGAGGAACTCGTCCGCGAGGTCCGGAAGGTCCGCGACGAACTCCACGATATCCGCCGCGAACTCGAACGCATCGGCGAAGCGCTCGAGTAGCTCAGAGCACCGACTGATACACGTCGGCGAGCGCGTCGACCGCGCGCTCCATCGCCACGTCGTCGCGTCGGTCCAGACACGCCTCGCGGAGTCGCTCACGCTTGGCGAGCGCCCGCTCGATTCCGGTTCGGAATCCGTCGGTGTCGCCGCGCTCGTAGTGATACCCCGTCTCGTCGTCGGCGATGGTCTCCGCGAGCGCGCCGTCGTTCACCCCGACGACCGGCGTGCCGCAGACGTTCGCCTCTAACGCGACGAGTCCCTGTGTCTCGACAGGACTCGGGAACGCGAACACGTCGAGCGTCGCGTAGAAGGTCGGCAGCTCCGCGCGGTCGACGAAGCCGAGGAACCGCACGTCGGCGTCGAGGTCGGCGGCCCGCGCCTCCAGCGTTTCGCGGGCCGGGCCGTCGCCGCCGAAGACGACCGTCGCGTCGATATCTGGGGCGACATCGAGAATCGCGTCCAACTCCTTCTCGTAGCCGTGACGGCCGGTGTAGCCGACCAGCGGGCCGTCCGGCAGGCCGTGTCGCTCACGGAAGGCGGCCTGTTCGGCATCGTCAACGGGGCCGAACCGGTCCGTGTCGACGCCGTTGGGAACGGTCTCTATCGTCGTGTCGATACCCAACTCGCGGAGGTGATCGCGGGTCGGGTCCGAGGGGACGACCACCGCGTCGACGCGGTTCAGATACCACTGCTCGTAGCGACCGGCCACCCGCTCGATTGCCCGGGCGAACGGACCGCTGGTGAGATAATCTGCGTACTCCGCCGTCGGCGTGTGATACGAGGCGACGAGCGGGAG
>PXSB01000096.1:25479-36162 GCA_003023185.1 Halobacteriales archaeon QS_9_67_17
GGCATCCCGGCGTTGAACTCCTTGTAGAAGGGGAAGGTGAGACTCCAGACCGGGTGTTCGTCGCCGCTCGGCTCGTGGCTGCTGGCCGGATAGACGAGATGCATCCGGCCGTCGCGCCGCTCCCAGCGGTCGCGCCACGACTGGACGGTGTAGGTGACGCCGTTGACCGTCGGGAGATAGGTGTCGGTGAACGCGGCGACGGCCGGTGGCATGCACCGGGATTCGCCGGTGGCCGTCTAATGGGTTGTGTTCTCGCCGAGCGTGCCGTCCGCGAGATCGCGGTAGAGCCCGACGAGCGCCTCGCCCACTCGGTCGAGGGTGAACCCCTCGCTCTTCTCGCGGGCGTTCGCTCCGATGCGTTCGCGCTCGTCCGGGTCGTCGAGTAACTCCCGCAGCGCCGACTCGAAACCGGCCGTCGAGTCGGCCTTCCGACACAGTTCACCCTCGGTGAGCCACTCGTAGGTGTCGATGCTCCGGACCACCGGCGGGATGCCGCAGTGCATCGCCTCCAACAGCGCCATCCCCTCGTTCTCGTTGTGGGTGGGGAAGTAGAACACGTCGCCGGCGGCGAAGGCACCGGCGATGTCGTCCACGAACCCGGTGAACGTGCAGTTGTCTGGTGCCGACTCGACCAACTCCATCGTCTCGCTGCTCTGCAGGAGCTTGCCGAGCGGGCCGCCGGTGGGGTTGAGATAGCCGAACCAGACGAAGTCGACCTCGGGCATCGCGCGGGCCGTCTCGATGAACGTCTTCAGACCTTTCCGCTTCAGGACGTGCGCGACGGTGAAGACGACAGGCGGGTCGAGGTCGTAGCGGTCGAGATACGTCTCGCGGAGGTCGGGGTCGTCGTGACCTGCGAGTTTCGCCGGGTCGAACCCGTTCGAGATGACGCGTTTGGGCGCGGCGGCGTACCCCTCGACCACCTCGCGGTTGTGCGCCGAGGGACAGACGAGCACGTCCGCCAGCGAGTAGGCGTATTCGAGATACGGGCGCATCGGCCGTGCGAGCGTGTTCGAGAAGGCGAAGCTGTCCTCGAAGTCCTCCGCCGTCTGGTGGGCGTGGACGACGACCGGCGTCCGACCCTGTGCCCGCCGAGCGTGATAGAGGGACCGCGGACCCATGTTGTTAAGATGGAGAATGTCCGCCGAGAGATCGGGGCGCGTCGTGTACGCGAGGCCGTGGTCGTCCATGACCGTCCGCTGGTTCTCGACCGACTGGGCGTGACCGCCGGTGACGAACCGCTCCCACTCGAAGTAGTGGCTGACGCGGAGCCCCATCGGGTCGTCTGGGTCCCCCGGCGGGCTTGAACCTGCCGGAAGCCTTCGGTAACTGATACTGTTCAGGTAAGGGTGAGTTCGGAGGCTATTCGGACAACACAGTGTAGAAAGCCCCCGGACGCTACGGTCGCGCGGCTCGCTGCGCGCCTTGCGGGCCTTCGGCCCGCTACGGTGCTTGCTTCGCCGTGCTTCCCGTAGCGTCCGGCCCCTTTCAGTCCCACCCAACGCGGTTTCTCGGCCGGGCGACGATCCGCTTAGCTGAACACCACCTATCGCCGGGGGTATTCAGATAGGCGACTGCCGACTGAGCAAGTGCGGACGGGCGGGACTGGAAGGGGTCGGCGGCTCGGCGAACCCGGCCGACGTAAGGACCGCAGGCCAGCGGCCGAGGACCGCAGCGAGGCCCGGAGGTCGAGCCGCCGGGGGCTTCCAAACTCGTCACACTATCTGTGGCGGCTCATCCAGTCCTATCTTAACACTGTCCGTGGTTTCGTCCGAACCCTTTTATTACTGCACGTGACAACGCAACGAACATGGTTGAGGCGTTCGCTGTCGCGTCCGGCAAGGGTGGGACGGGGAAAACCACGAGCACGCTCGCGCTCGGGATGGCGCTCGCCGAGGAGCACGACGTGACGGTCGTGGACGCCGACACGGGGATGGCGAATCTCCTCTTTCACACGGGACTGTCGGACGCCGAACCGACGCTCCACGACGTGCTCGTCGACGGCGGAGCCACCGTCGAGGAGGCGACGTACGAGCGATTCGGGATGCGGGTGGTCCCCTGCGGCACGTCGCTGGCGGCGTTCGAGGCGGCCGACCCGGAGCGGCTGACCGACGCCGTCGCCGAACTCGCGGCCGACACGGACGTACTCCTGCTCGACTCGCCGGCCACGCTCGGCTCGAAGGCGGCCGTCCTCCCCGTCGTGCTCGCCGACCGGGCGGTAGTGGTGCTCCAGCCGACGGTGCCGGCGCTGTCTGACGGGCTGAAGGTGCAGGAGTACGCCCTCTCGTACGGGACGGGGGTCGCCGGCGTGTTATTCAACAAGGTGCGAGACGGGGAGGGCGTCGCCGAGCAGGCCGAACGCTACTTCGAGGGGCCGACGCTGGCCGAGGTGCCCGACTCGGAGGTGGCGCCGGCGGCCCGTAGCGCCGGCGAGCCGCTCCTCGCCCACGCGCCGGACTCCGAGGCAGCCGCAGCGTTCCGCGAGGCGGCCGACAAGATCGACGTACGGGCGGGCGACGGCGAGGCAGTCGCGGACCGGTTCCGGTCGGCGGTGGTGCCGGACCCGCCATGATCGAGGTGCCGAACGGCGACCTGCGCGCCTCGCGCGTGGTTGCCGACGCGGCGACGCCGCTCGCAGATGCGCTCGACCGGCGGCTCACCGGCTACGTCGTGCTCCGGCCGGCGGAGCCAATCGCGCCCGACGACGGCGCGGGCGTGGTGACGATGGAAGACGGCGTGCCCGTCGTCGCCTACCACGACGGTACCGACCGCGGCGGCCCGGCCGCGCTGGGCCCGCTCGCCGGTCCCGGCCCGTACCGCGCGGAACTGTACGCGACCGACGCCGCCGCGCTCGAACCGCTCCACAGCGCGGCGGAACTCCGCGTCGACCCCGGCGCACCGGCCGAGCAGGTGGCCGACGCACCCGAGTTGGCCGCCCGAGCCCGCGAGCGAGCGCCCGCCGACCGCGACCCGCCGGAGACGGACCCGGTCGAGGCGTTTCTCGATGACGAGGAGCGGGTCGAGGCGATCAAACAGCGGGCGCGCGACGAGGCCGAACGGCGCGCCGCGGAGTGGGGATTCGACGAGGTCGTGGAGTGACGACAGTCAGTCGCCGAGCGGTTCGGCCGGTTTCGCGGCGAGCAGTCGGTCGAGCGCGTCCACCATCGCCCGCACGGACGCGACGGTGATGTCCGCGTCGCTGGCGGTGACGGTGACGGAGCGGTCGCCACGCGACATCTCCACCTCGACGGTGACGACGGCGTCCGTGCCGCCGGTCACGGCGTCGACGTGATACGAGTCGAGCGCGGCGTCCGTGGTCTCGCCGAGCGCCTCGCGGGCGGCGCTGACCGCCGCGTCCACCGGCCCGTCGCCGGTCGCCGCTGCGCGCTTCTCGTCACCTTCCACGTTCAGGCGGACGGACGCGGTCGGGGTCGCGCCGCCGGCCGCGGCCGTCATGTCGACGAGTTCGACGCGGCGCTCGCGCTCGCGGCCCTGTACGTCCTCGGCGACGGTGAGCAGGTCCGCGTCGGTGACGCGTTTCCCCTGCCCCGCGAGTCGTTTCACGCGGGCGACGACCGTCGAGAGTTCGTCGTCCGACACCTCGACGCCGTGCTCGGAGAGCGCGGCCTCGACGCCGGCCCGGCCGGCGTGTTTGCCGAGGACGAGCCGGCGCTCGCGACCCACCGTCTCCGGCGGATACGGCTCGTACATGGCGTCGTCTTTCAGCGTGCCGTCGGTGTGGATGCCCGACTCGTGGGTGAAGGCGTTCTCGCCGACGACGGCCTTATTCGGCGGGAGTTGCACACCCGTCGCGTCGGCGACGAGTCGGCCGAGTCCGTAGAGTTGCTCGGTGTCGACCGTCTCGACGCCGTAGCCCTGCTGGAGCGCGATAGCCACCTCTTCGAGCGAGACGTTGCCGGCGCGCTCGCCGATGCCGTTGACAGTCGCGTGAACGAGGTCCGCGCCGGCCGCGACGGACGCAACCGCGTTCGCCGTCCCCATCCCGAGGTCGTCGTGGGTGTGGGTGCTCGTGGGACCGTACTCGGCGAGCCGCGACACCGCCGCGACCGTGCGGTCGGGCGTCGCTCGGCCGACGGTGTCGGCGTAGCAAAAGCGGTCTGCACCCGCGTCGTGAGCGGTCTCCGCGAGCCGTTCGAGGAACGCGAGGTCAGCCCGCGAGCCGTCCTCGCCGAGCGCCTCGATCCAGAGGCCGTGATCGCGGGCGTACTCGACGAGTTCGGCGACGGAGTCGAGCACGTCCTCGCGGGTCGTTCCGACCTTCGTCCCGACGTGGCGGTCGCTCGCTGGCACGACGAGCGTGACGCCGTCCACGTCACAGTCGAGCGCGAGGTCGATGTCGTCCTTCACGCCGCGTGCGAAGGACGTGACCGTCGCGTCCAGCCCGAGGTCGGTCACCTGCTGGATGGTCTCCCGCTCGCCGGGGCCGGTGCAGGCGCTGCCCGCCTCGATGACATCGACGCCGGTCGAGTCGAGTTCGCGCGCGATGTCGGCCTTCTGGTTGGCCGACAGCGAGACGCCGGGAGCCTGCTCCCCGTCGCGCAGCGTCGTGTCGAGGAAGGAAACCGAGGCCTCGGCTACGGGTCGTGTTGCGTCAGTACTACCGAAGAGAGTCTCAGCACCGTCGAATTTCGCGGCCAGCCGCCTCGCGGCGACTTCCTCTATCCTCCATGTGTCCCATGGTACACAGACGCAGCCACTCGGCGCATATAAAATGGCGGCATCGGACAGGTGTTGCCGATCAGTCGTCGATCCACACGCGGTCACCGGTCTGCACGTCGGCGGCGGCCTCGGCCGGTAGTTCGATGACCGTGTCGGCGACCGCTCGGTCGCGGCCGGTCCCCGCCGACAGCCGCTCCGTCTGCTGGACGACGCCGTCCGCGACCCAGACGGCGTCGATGTCGAACGGGACGAAGATCATGTGCAGCCGCCGGGTCGCCTGCTCGTCGAAGTGAAACACCAACGCGTAGTCGTCCGGCACCGACCGTCGGAACATCAGCCCGCGTGCCCGTGCAAACGCCGACCCTGCGAGTTCGACCTCGCTCGCCACGACGCGCCGTTCGTCGTCGCTCGCAGACTGCGGCTCGTGGACGACTCGCACGCTCCAAGTCTCATCCGGCCGCGACATGACGGTTTCGTCGTAGCGGGCGCTCACTCGAACGACAGTCGCCGCGCGGCGAGCAGACAGACCGCCGCCCCGACCCCGAGTGCAGTGACGAGACCGAAGGGTACCGGCGTTCGCTCGCTCGCTGCTCCAGAACTGGCTCGCCAGTCGGCGTCGAACACCGTGCGGTAGTAGTCGGCGACCGCTTCACCCTCCAGCGCGAGCAGTACCTCCCGGTTCTGCCGGACCGACTCGCGGTTCCAGTTCAGGCTCCCGAGCACGACGCTGTCGTCCACGACGACGCCCTTCGCGTGGATTTTCTCGTAGCCGCGCGGCTCCGCGAGACGAACGTGCAGGTCGAGTCCCTCGCGGTCGGCGGCCGCGTTCAACTGCTCGGCGACCGCCGCGTTGTCCTCGCGGACGTACCACGCGCCCGCCAGCAGGACGCGCACCGTGACACCGCGGCGGGCAGCGTCGAGCAACGCCCGGACGAACCGCCCGTCGGGACTGTCTATCGACAGTTGGACGACGCGGATCGAGTCGTTCGCGCGTCGGAATCGCCCGGCGAGCGCACGACCCGCGTTGTCGGGGGCGACCAGCAGCGACGCGTTCCGGTAGCTGACCCGTGCCGGTTCGGTGCGAGTCTGATACGTTCCGTTGGCGGTCTCGCCGGCGGTGAACGTCCGTCCGCGACGATACTCCCGCCACGCCTTGGCCGCGCGCCACTCGAAGTCGCCGTCGAAGACGCGGACCAGCCCGGAGACGATTTCGGGGTCTGCGACGACGGCTCCCCAGCCGCGCGAGGACCGCCCGCCGACGCCCGCCGGCTTCCAGTTCTCGGTCAGGACGACCGCCCGGTCGTCTGCGACGGCGTACTTCGCGTGGTGGTACGCGTAGCGGGCGTGCGGGCCAGTAACGACGCGGACCGTCACGCCGGCCGCGGTGAGTCGGTCCAGTTGACGCGCCTGCGCCCGACTGATACCGCCGACTGGCCCGCCCTCGACGAGCACGCGCACGGTCGCACCGCGCTTCGCGGCGGCGACGAGTGCGTCCGTCACCCGCTCCGAGGTGAGCGTGTAGCCGGCCAGCAGCACCCGGTCGGTGGCGTTCCGGAGTGGCGCGAGGGGCGGTCCCGGCGCGTCCGGGAGCACGAACGCCCGTGCAGTGCCAGCGCCACCGGTGACGACCGGGTGATCGGTCGCGCCGACGGACCGCCACGTCCCGTTTCGGAGTCGTTCGCCCTCTGGGGCGTTCTCGTAGCGGAGCGTCGAAACGGTCTGATTGTCTCGCAGGAGTCGCAGTCGCTCGCCGGCGTTCGAGAGCGCCGGGAGCGCGACGCGGAGCACGCGTCGGTCAGTTCGGTTCCGGACGCGGGCGGGTGTCGCCGTCAGGACGACTTCACCCATGACAGTCCGGTTCGGGAGGCGGACGCGCGACTCGCCGTCCGCGAGCACGTACTGCGAGAGGTTCGTCGACGGCGGGGCGCGAACGACGACAGTTTCTCCCGCGTCACCGTCGGCGACCGGGTTCGGGACTGTCGCAACGATGCTCAGTGGGTCAGGGTCCGTAGCCGTGACTGCCATGGGAGCCGTGGCTCCTCCCACACAGAGGCAGGCGACGGCCAGCGCAGCCGCGAGCCGAGACACGGGGCGGTTGGCCGCGGCTTACTACAAAAAGGTCAGGCCGGGATCAGGCGGTCGGCGCAGCGGCGTCGAGCCACTCGGCGGCCGTCTCGGCTTCCGTCTGGACGATGAACGAGCGGTCGTCCGCGTAGGCGGCGGCCTCCTCCAGCGCGCGCTCGGTGCCGATCCGACAGAGCGCCCACGCGGCGGCGGCACGCACGCTGTCCTCGCTGTCGGCCGCGAGCACGTCGGCGAGCGGGTCGACGGCGCGCGTGTCCCCGATCCGACCGAGCGCACGGGCGGCCCGCGAGCGGACCTCCGAGTCGTCGGCCACGAGGCGGTTGGCGACCGGCTGGGTCGACTCGTGTGAGCCGATTTCGCCGAGCGCCTTCAGGACGGTGCGCTGGAGCACCGGATTCGAGTCGTCCTGAATGAACTCGTGGAGGGTCTCGCACGCGTCGTCGTTGCCGATCTTGCCGAGCACCTCGATTGCCGGCCGTTCGCGCCGCTCTGCGAGGCCGAGCATCGCGTCGTACGCCTCCGGCGAACCCATCCGGCGGAACGCCTCGATACAGTTGTCCTGCATGAACTCCGATTCGAGGCTTTCGAGGGCCAGCAGGATCCGCTCAGGATCGTTCTCCTGTTCGGCGATGCGGACGACGCCCAGTTCCGGCGGGAAGTCCTTCCGATTCCGGGAGTTCAGTCGGTCGTAAAACCCCTGCGCCGTCAGCTGTTCGACCACGCTGAGGTCGTCCCACTCCTCGGCGTCGTCGAGGTCGGCGGTCAGCGCGTCCGCGGTCTCCACGAGGTCCGCGATGGTGTCGGCATCGGCGTCGGCGCCGAGGTCGGCGGCCTCGATGGCGTCGCCGGCCGCGTCGAGCGCGTCGACGTAGTCGGCCGGGAACTCGTCGCCGGCAGCGAGGTCAGCATCGAGCGTCGTCGTCGCGCTGTCGAGGAACGTCTCGACGGCCTCTGCGGCCTCGGTCTCGCCGTCTTCGGTCCACTCCGTGTCGGTCACGGTCGTGCCGGCGTCGTCGAGCGTCTCGACCACATCGGAGGCGTACGGGCCACGTTGGGTCGCGAGGTCGTCGCGGAGGTCGGAGACGCGGTCCTCCAGCTCCTCGCGGGGGTCGTCCTCGTCATCGTCGGGGTCGGGGAGGCTCGCGGCGTCGAGTTTCGTCTCGATGTCGTCGAGGTCAGCCTCAATATCATCGAGGTCGGCTTCGGTTTCGGCGACTTCGAGGGCCGTCTCGACCTCGTCGAGCCGCTCGTACAGTCCGTCCGGCGTCACGTCGACGGCCGTCTCGTCCGCGGCGTCCGGCTCGTCGTCCCCGTCACTCATAGCGGCTACTCGGTCACAACCGGAAAAGAGGGTTTCCCTTCAGTCGTCGCGCCAGTAGAACCGCGGCGAGAGGATGAGATATCCGAGCGCACAGATGAGCAGCGCGAGCGGGAACGCGGCGTTGAGCGCGTTGGGCAACAGCACCGCGAACGCCTGCACCGCACCGAGGATGAGCGCGTCGCCCGCCAGCAGGTCCGGATAGGTGATCGGCGACAGCATGGCGACGGCGAGCAGACCGGTCGCCCCGACCGCAATGGCTGGCCCACTGACACCCCACAGCACGGAACCGGTCGCGGTCGCGTTCGCCAACAGCAGCGCGGCCAGTAGTGTCGCCGCGAGCGTCGTCTGGACGCCCTCGGTGGTGTGGTCGTCAGCGTCGTACGCAGCGTACATCCCCAATCTGAGCACGCCGGCACCGACGAACGCCGCGCCGACGAGGAGCGCCGCGCCGAGGCGAACCGGGGCGAACCCCCACTGGCCGCGTGCGAGTGCGAACGTGAGCAGCGCCGGCGCGACGGCGAACGTCGCCACGTCGGCCAGCGAATCGAGGAACGTCCCGGCCTCCGACGAGCCGTAGTGACGGGCGAGCACGCCGTCTAACCCGTCGGCGATGGCCCCGAGCAGGATGAGCCGAGCGGCAAGCCCCGGGTGGATAAACGCAGCTGCGGCTGCGACGAAACCGAGCGCCGCGTTCGCGGTCGTGACGGCGTCCGCGACGGAGAGCCGCCCGACGAACCGGGGCTGCATATCTCGCCGGTCGGCGGTGGCGTTCTTAGTCCGTTCGCTTCCATACCGCGCCGCCTTTGTTCGTCCCGCACCCAATGGGTGTATGCGACGGCGGACGCTACTGGCGACGACGGGGGCGGGAATAGCGACGCTCGCCGGCTGTGGCACCTCTCTTTCCGAGGAGGAGTACGACATCGGAATGACGGCCAACCAGTTCCAGCCTGCGGAACTGACTGTCGCGACCGGCGAGACGGTCGTCTGGGGGAATCCGAGTTCGCGCGGCCACAGCGTCACCGGCTACGAGGCGTCGTTTCCCGACGAGGCCGACTACTTCGCCTCCGGCGGCTTCGACTCGGAACAGCCGGCGCGCGACGGCTACCCAACGAGCGGCAACATCCGGTCGGGCGAGACGTTCAGCCACACCTTCGAGGTGGCCGGCGAGTACCGCTACTTCTGTATTCCACACGAGCGGGCCGGGATGAACGGCCGCGTCATCGTCGAGTAGCGCAGAGAGCCAACGGTCGCGTCGCTGATCGGCACGGATAACGAAAGGAGTGCGTCGCGTTAGGCGTCGCTCTCGTCGACCTCGACGTCCTCCTCGTCGACGTCGACGGCCGCGGCCTCCTCCTCGGCGACCTCTTCGGGTCGCGCTTCGAGGGTGAGCTTCTGGATCTCGACGCGGCGGAGCGGGTAGATCTCCTTCGCGTCGTTGTAGATCGCCGAGGAGAGTCGGCCCTCGACGATGCTGTCGACGACCTCGGCGAACGTGTGTTCGCTGGCCGTCTCGCGGACGATCTCGGTCATCGTCTCGCGGATCGCCCGCTCCTGACTGTGGTCGGCCTTCTTCGTCGTGAAGGAGACGGGCTGGATCTGGACGCGGTAGTCGTCGCTCGTTAACACGGTCTCGAAGGACTCCACCTTCGAGGAGCCGCGACGGACGAGCGAGCGGAGATAATCCCGCGTGAGTTCGTGTTCGATGAACTCCGTGTACGCCGCGTCCGAGCCGATGTCCGTGATGCGGAAGGTCAGCTTCGTGTTGTTCTCGCTGGCGTTGTTCTCCAGCTCGCCGAGCGTCGTCTCGATGGTTCGGTCGTAGAGCTGTTCCGGTTCGTCCGCAGGGGTCTCACCGAGTTCGGCCCGGTCGAACTGCTCGGGAGCCATGACGGTGTACCACTGCTTCTCCTGCTTCTGTCGTGAGACGCTTCTGTCACTCATTGTTGGTTGTCAGTATCCGCTGTGCAACCGTGAGGTTGCTGATGTAGTCGTCTGCTGTTCTCGTGAGTCCGCCGGTCGTCTCCCGTTCGATGGTCGTGACGACGGTCGAGCCGTCGACGCGCGTCTCCATCTCGTCGGTGTTGTCGGGCGCGAGCGCGGCCGCGACCGTCTCGGGGTCGTCGTGGGTCGTGCGGACGCACGCGCGGCGAGTGTCGTCGCTCACAGCGACCGACGCACCTCCGTTTCGGCGGCGTCCGCGTCGATGCCCGCGAGATAGCCGCTCGCTCGGCGGCCGACAGCCTCCGCCGGGGTCGCCTGCCCGAGCTGGGTCGCGATGTCGGCGGCACCGTCACCGTGGAGCGCCGCGTCCTCACCGTCGACGGCGAGGACGAGCGGCTCCGGCGAGCGGTAGCCCCACGCGAGCCGGGCAACGGTGCCGAGCGGCGCGTCGTCCGAACGGACGACGAACAGCCCGTCGTGGCGGGCCGTCTCGGCCGCTCGCAGCCCGGTGTGGGCCGCGCGGCCGTGTTCGCGCCACGCGTCGAGCGCCTCGTCGGCGTGAGCCGGGGCGTCGTCGGTACGCGCCGCCTCGATGGCGAGCGCGACACCGAGTCCCGGTGTGGTCCGAGCGCAGGCGTCCAGCACGTCGGCGTAGC
>PXSB01000097.1:0-16064 GCA_003023185.1 Halobacteriales archaeon QS_9_67_17
CCTGTCCGGAGTGTGACGGGACGGGCTACCGGTATGCCACGAGCGTGGAGCAGGAGGTCGCCCCGACGCTCGTGACCGCCCTCCGCGGCGACGAGGGGGGGTTCCACGGCGCTGGCCGCGAGGACGTTGACGCGCTCATGCTCGGCAGCGGTCGCCCGTTCGTGCTCGAAGTGCGACACCCCCACCGGCGCGACGTGGACCTCGACGCGCTGGAAGCCGAGATCAACGAGGCAAGCGACGTGATCGAGGTCGAGGGGCTCCGCTTCGCGACTCACGACATGGTGGAACGCGTGAAGGAGCACGACGCCGGGAAGACGTACCGGATGACCGTCGCGTTCGACGAGGCGGTGAACGACGCCGCCCTCGCCACCGCGCTCGACGAACTCCGAGGCACCACCGTCGAACAGCGAACGCCAGAGCGGGTCGACCATCGGCGGGCCGACCTCGTCCGCGAGCGCGAGGTGTACGACATCTCCGGGTCGACGACGGATGACACCCACGCGACGCTGGTCGTCGACGGCGCTGGCGGCCTCTACGTGAAGGAACTCGTCTCCGGCGACGAGGGGCGGACGGAGCCGTCGCTCACGGGCCTGCTCGGCGTCGAGAGCACCGTCACCGCCCTTGACGTGATAGCCGTCGAAGGCGAAGAAGAGCCGTTCGAACACCCCGACTTCTTCCGGGACGCCGAGGCGGACTGACTGTCGCGCCCGCTGACAGTCGAGCGTTCGACCGGGAAGTCGCTCGAATCCTTCACGAATGTTAACTCCGCTCGGGTTCGGCATCGGCCTTATATCCGCAGAGTCGTAATGTGAAACAGTGTCAAGCTATGTGCCACCACAGAACGAGCGACTGGTACACGGAGCGGACTCGCGCGGAAGACGAGACGGAGTCGGAGCCCGATAGCCCCGACTACGCCGCGGAGATGACGGGACGCGAGGTCGACGAACCCGAGGTGGCCGACCCCGAGTTCGAGTTCGAGGAGAGCGAGGTCGACACGCCCGAACTCGAAGACGACGAGGCCGGCCGACCGGCCGCCACGCCGAGCGACGACTGACGGCCGCGGCGTCGGCCACCACGGAAACCCGACCTCACGGAGCGGCGCGGCGTCCGCTCGAGTCGGAGTGCGTTTCGCCTTTCTTTCTTACACTCGACGCTTAGTTGCGACACCGCCTCGGTATTATTAGATGCTTTATAAGCCTAATTTTCCGTAAAGGTGTCTCAGAATCGCCCTACGGCCTGTTTTTCAGCCACGAATAACAAACTGTGCCTTTATGTGAATCAGCCAACATAGGGACGTTGGGGGCCAAACAACATGGCACGAAAGATTTCACTCGCGGTACTGGTGGTGGGGTTTCTGGTTGCATCCTCGTTCGTCGGAGCAGCGGCGTTCACGAGCGCCTCTGTGGCTCGTGACACGACTGCGACGGTCGCGACGGACGACGCGGCTATCATCGGGCTGAATGCCGGAACCGCCGACGGGGCAGAGCTGAACGACGGCGAGCTGGTCGTCTATCCGGAAGACTCGGGCGAGAACGGGCTGAACCAGAACGCCACGTTCGAGTACGGAGACGATTCGACCGCATCGGCGGCGGAGAGTTCCCACGGATTCAATATCACGAACAACGACGACGCCGCTCACAACCTCACGCTGTCGTACAGCCAGTCCGCCGGGGACGGTACGATGACGTTCGGCGTGGCTTACGACAGCAGCAGCGGCAGCGGCAACGTAGACACGCTGGTGACAGTTGACAGCGGAACCTCGCAGACGATCACCTTGCAGTCAGGGGAAACCGCCTACGTCGTCGTCATCGTCGACACCGGAACGACGGACATCGGCGGCACGTTCAGCATCGACACGGCCTGAGACGTTAGCTGAACAAGCCGAATGAACGCTCGGGTCGGTCTCCTCGTCGCCGTGCTCGCGGTCGTCGGAGTGGCGAGTACGGGCGTGGTACCGGTCCAGTTTTCCTACGTCACCAGCGACAGCATGGAGCCGACGCTATCGCCGGGGGACGGCTACGTCCTCGTTGAGGGGAGCGCCGAGGTCGGTGACGTGGCGACCTTCTCCACGGCCGACGGCTACGTGACCCATCGGATCGTCGGCGAAGGGCCGAACGGCTACACCACCCGCGGCGACGCGAACCCGTCGACGGACCAAGCAGCGGGGATGCCGCCGGTCGAGGACGAGCAGGTGGTCGGCCGCGCGCTCACGCTCGGCGGCAGCGTGCTCGTGATTCCGGGGCTGGGCGCGCTCGCGGCGCTGATCGCCGCCTATCGACCGTTCCTGCTTGCCGGCCTCGTGGCGCTCGTGGCGTTCGAGACGCTTCCGAAGAGTCGAGGCGGCGTGCCGGACCGAGAGATGCTCCGGATCAGCGACGTGGTGTTGCCGCTGTCGCTCGGACTGGCCGCCGCGTGCGTGCTGACGCTGGTCGTTTCCGTGACGACGGAGCATCTGACGTTCGTCGCGACGGCGGTCGACGACGGCGCGACACTCGCGGTCGGCGAGTCGGCCGTCCGGACCGTCCGGGTGGACGTGGCAGGCGCGCCGTTCACGCGGACGGTCATCGACGCCAACGGCGTCACCGTTGTCGACCGGACGGTGTCGGAGAGCGCCGCGACGCTCGACGTTCGCGTCCCCGCACAGTCGGAGCCGGGACCGTACACCGCGTCGGTGTCGGTGCATCCGTATCCGGCGGTGATCCCGCGGAGCGTCGTCCTGTGGCTGCACAACGTTCACCCGCTGGCGGCGTCGGTCGGGTCGACCGCGCTCGTGTTCGCGCCGGTGTGGGCGCTGTACGGACTCCTGCTCGACGGGCGGGCGCCGCTGCGGTTCATCGGCCGTGACGGGGGTGCGTCGCTGTGAGTCGCGGTGTGCCGCGCCGAGGTGGCGGGAGTCGGCGCTGGCTGTTCGTCGTGCTGGTGGTCGTGACGGCCGCTGGCGCGGCGACCGCGCTCCCGGCAGCCTCGTTCAGTACGGCCTCGGTTCCGCGAGACACGAACGCGAACGTCGTGACGGATACGAACGCCGTCGTCGGACTCGACAAGACGACGAGCGTCCGGCAAAAAAAGGTCGACCGACTCGTCACGATTACCAACAACTTCGGCAGACCAGCGGACGTGACGGTTTCACTCGTCGAGAACGCCGACGGCAACCTCTACGTCGACACGGACGGAGACGGAACAGTGGAGAACGTCGAGAACAGCTACCGGTTCGAGGGGTTGGCGAGCGGCGAAACGGTCGACGTGTGCGTTGAGGCGGCGGGAGGGACGAAGGGAGAACTCCTCGAGTACGACCTGAATGGGGAACACTTGGAGACGACGTTCGACATGCGACGGGATGCAGACATCGGGAGTGGCAACGGCCCTGACGGCTGTAGTACCTGAGTAAGGCTGAAGATGCCGGAGAAAGATTGTCAACTGGCCAAGAGGGAACGGAAGAGATGGAGGTTCCAGGGATACTGAGGGCTCGACTGTTCGTTGCGCGTTACCGCCGGGTAGCGATCATCGCGCTGGTGGTCGTCGCCGCGCTCGCCACGATAGGGGCTGGATGGGCGTACGCGAATCCCGGAACGGAACAGCAGACCGAGCAGCGACACGCACAGACAGTCGCGGCCGATGTCGAGTCGAGCGCCGTCGCCACGGGGGAGACGACGCTGTACGAAGAGGGGGAGCGGCTCACGGACCAGCGGGTGTATCCGCTGGCCGCGAATTCGACGCTGACGCTGACGGGCGCTGTCGACGCGCCCGCGGAGACGACGGTGCACCAGCGCCTGCTCGTCGAGTACCGCGCGACCAGAGATGGGCGGACGGTGTGGCAGGAGCAGCGCGTCCTCGCGGCGACCGAGGGAGGGATCGACGGCGAGGGGGGCACCGTCGAGACGACGCTCAACGCGACGCGGGTCCGCGAGCGACTGAACGCCGTCCGCGGTGAACTCGGCGCGGCCGCGACGGTCCAAGCGCGTCTCAGATACGCCGTAGACTACGAGACCGACCGGTACGAGGGGGCGGTGAACGCGACCGTTCCGCTCGGCTTCACGCAGCAGGCGTACATCGTTGACGGGGAACTCGCCGGCGAACAGACGCACTCGACGCCGGCTCAGGTGACGCGCCAGCAGTCGCCGGATCTCCCGCTCGTCTCGGGGCTGCTCGGCACTGCGCTGGTCGCGCTCGGGGCCGCGAGCGTGCTCTCGCGGCAGTCGCCCGAACCGGCCGTCACGGCCGACGAACTCCACCGCCAGCGCTACGCCGAGTGGATCTCGTCGGGCCGCATCCCCGTCTACGCGGCCGACCAGTACGTCGAGATGTCGACGCTCGCGGATCTGGTGAACGTCGCCGTCGACTCGAACCGCCGGGTCATCCACGACGAAGAGCAGGCGGCCTACGGCATCATCGACGAGGGAATGTTGTTCTGGTACGCGCCGGGCGACGGCGGCCCGCTGGCGTTCGCCTCGGGTCTCGAACGCCCCGGCGACGGGTTCAACGGCGCGCTGGAGGAGGCCGACGGCGACGAGACCGAACTCGGCGAACTCGACGGCTGGCAGACGTACGGCGAGGCGGACGACGGGGAGGCCATCGGGATCGAATCGGTCGCCGGTGCCGGCGACGGCGGGTTCGGCGAGTTCGACGAGTTCGACGGCGAATCGCCCGACGCGACCGACATGGACGGCTGGGAGCCGCACGACACGGCGGGCGACGGTGCCGGCGAGTCGCCCGAGTTCGACGCAGACGACCCCAAAGCGACCGACGAGGGTGACCCAGTCGGAGACGAAACCGACGATTCCGACTCGGATACAGGTGACGGAGCAGATTCCCTCCGAGACCTGTTCGACGACCTGTAGCCCCGGCGAAACCAACTTGTGTGCGAGCGCCGACCTCAAAGCGTGCGCTTCGGCGTCGACGAAGCCGGCAAGGGCCCCGTGTTGGGGTCGATGTTCGCCGCCTGCGTCCGTGGGGATCCGGCGGCGCTCCCGGACGGCGTCGCGGACTCGAAGCAGCTCTCGGCCCCGTGTCGCGAGGAACTCGACGCGGCGATCCGTGCCGCGTGTATGGTCGGAATCACCGAGATTCCGGTCGCACGTATCGACGCCGGCAACATGAACACGCTCACCGTCGCGGCACATGCCGAGGCCATCGACGCGGCCGCTGAACCGGGCGACGCGGGACTGTGTGACGCCGGCGACACCTCGGAGTCGCGGTTCGCACGCCGCGTCGCCGACGACTGTGCGCCGGACGTGACGGTCGACGCCGAGCACGGTGCGGACGACGCAGACCCGCTGGTCGCCGCCGCCTCAATCGTCGCCAAGGTAGCTCGCGACGCCCACGTGGCTGACCTCGCGGCCCAGTACGGCGCGGTCGGGAGCGGCTATCCGAGCGACGAGACGACCCGGTCGTTCCTCCGCGAGTACGTCCGCGAGCACGGCGCGCTGCCGGCGTGTGCGCGGTCGTCGTGGTCGACCTGCGCGGACGTGCTCGCGGCGGCCGAACAGTCCGCGCTGGACGATTTCTGAGAGCAGCGGCGCGAGACGCTACAGCGCGTCGAGGATGTTCAGGTAGCCGCTGCCGTAGAACTTCTTGTCGTACTCGTCGGGAACGTCGGCGGCCCGCTTGAGCGCGCTCTCGACTTGATTGGCGTTGTAGCCGGAATTCGCGCTCTTGACCAGTGCCGCCGCGCCAGCGACGTTCGGCGCAGCCATCGACGTGCCGGCCTTCCACCCCCACGACGGCGTCTGCGGAATGAGGCGGTCAGCGTCTCTGAAATTGACGCCTGTGTAGGTGATGTCGACGGACTCGTCGCGGTCGACCCCGCCGCCGCTGAGGACGACGACGTTTCGTACCACTGCTGCCCCGATGACATCGGAGGGACTTCCACTGGGGCTACTCGGGTCGATACCGCTGCCCTCGGCGAATATCTCCTCGACAGTGCTCGCTTGGAACACGCCGCCCCCGTCGCCGAAGGAATCGCTCGCCGTCCACGAGACGGCCGTGCCGGACGGCTCCGACACCTGCCGGTCGAGGACGACGTAGTCTGTCGGCTCGTCGTTGTCAGCCGCCGGAACGGTCACCTCCAGCGCAAGCCAGTCTGGCGCGGGTCGCTCGTGGTCGGGGCCCGTCTCGTAGCCGACAGTCACCTCCTCGTCGCCGGTGAACTTCTCCCCGTCGACCGCGAACCGGACGCCGCCGAAGCCGACCGAGGCGTACCACGGAACGTCGTCGTCCGTGGCCGGCGGCGTCCCGGAGACGCTGACGTTTCCGTCGTAGTCCCCGCTCCACTCGGCCGTCACGTCACCGGGGTACGTGTCTGCCTCGGGGCCGAACGTCCCTGCGACGAGTGACCCGTTGTGCGTGTAGACGGTGTTGAATACGAGGTCGCGGAACCACCGAACACCCGTGCCGATAGCACTGAGGTCGGCGTCGCCGCCCGGCGCACCGAGAACGATGTCGTTCGTTCCATAGTTCGTGTAGAACGCCGGGCTCTCGGGTGGATCCTCGAAGCCGGAGTCGCCCCAACCGTAGCCGATTGGCCCGGTCGCGGCCACGGTAAGTCCCTGCGCGCCCTCGTTCGGGAGGCTGATGAGGTTCTTGTCCTGCTGGAGGTCGGCTGCGGCGTTGCCGGCCGACAGCACCAGCAGCGTCCCCTCCTTGTTCGCGTACGTCATCGCGTTGTTGAGGAACGATCCGTAGAACTCGCCCAGTCCCTGTCGCGGGATGGGGTACGCGCCCAAGGAGAGATTCGCCACGTCGGCGTCCGCGCCGGTGACCCGCTCGCCGTTGACGATGATCTGCTCGTTCTCCGGCGTCGCGCTGTACACGACGGCCGCGATTATGTCGGCGAAGGACGCGAACGGGCCCGAGAAGACGCGGCAGTCGACGAGGTCCGTCTGTGGCGCGGTGCCGTTGACGCCGATGCCCCCCCCGTTGTCCGCAGCGCCGATACCCGCGACGTGGGTGCCGTGGTCGTCACCTCCCACCGGATTGTGGTCGCCACCGTCGTCGGTGAAGTTCAGCGACAGGTCGAGGTTCAGCGGTCCGGCGAGGTCGGGGTGGGTTTCGAGGACGCCGGAGTCGATGACTGCGACCCGGCTTCCGTCGCCCTCCGTCGTCTCGTGTGCCTCGACGACGTTCAGGTCCGCCTTGTCCCACTGGAGGAAGTCCCCCGGTTGCCCCTCGTAGTCCGCGGCGTCGAACGCCGGGACCTCTGTGTTCATGTCGGGGTCGTCCAGACGCACCTCGATGTCTGCGGCGTACCCCTCCACCTTCTTCGACTGTTCGAGTGCCGATTCGCTGCCGGTGACGACGGCGTAGCCGACGCTCGGCAGCTGGTGGACGACCTCCACCTCGCTCGGGACGCCGGTGCCGTTCGTCTCGACGATGAACCGATCCGTCCGCTCCGCGGCCGTCACCGTCGACCCCGCTGCGATCCCCCCGAGGACCGCTCCGCTAACGGTCAGAAACGTTCGCCTGTTGATATCTGCCACGCTTATTATGTACGGCGAGCAAAGCTGAAATGTATTGTGGAACTGTGAACAACCAACCGGCAGTTTCTCGTTAAAAACGGTCGTGCCGTCAGTCCAGCACGATGTTGCGGAGGATGTTCCCGTAGGCGGGTCGTGTCACGAGCACGCCGAGCAGGACGCCGACGATGGTGACGATGGCGAACCCCTGCAGGTCACCCAGCGAGAGCAGCGCCAGCGGACTCATCGCGATGATCGTCGTGACCGCGGCCGCGCCGATGACCCAGAACGCCTTGCGGAACCGCGAGCTGAAGACGCGGCCCGTCTCGACGCGTTCGCCCTGCAGTATCTCGTCGGCGATGATAATCAGGTCGTCGACGCCGGTGCCGATGACGGCGATGAATCCAGCGATGTGTGATAAGTCGAGCGCCAGCCCGACCAGCGCAGCGAAGCCGAGCAGGAGATACACCTCGGCGGTGGCGGTGATCACCATCGGCAGCGCCACGCCGACCTCACGGTAGCGGAGGAAGACCATCCCGGCGACCGCTAGCACGGCGATCAGCGCGGTGACCAGCGAGAGCACCTTGAACTCCTGTGCAAGCGACGGCTGGAGATAGAAGATGGTCCCGCTGTTCGTGTCAAGCGTCGTCGGGAGCGCGCCCGCCCGGAGATTGACCTCCAAGTCGCGGGCGGCCGACTGGTTCTGTGCGCCGATGACGAACGTCGGGTTGTTGACGAACTCGCCGTTCTCGATGGTGGTCGCGAGGTCACCCATCGAGGCGGCGTACACGACCTTGCCGTCGGTGACCGTTAGCAGACAGTACGCGCCGGACTGCTGTGGCCCCTCGCCGAGCCGGTAGTAGTCGCGGCTGCACTGCCCGAGGTTGTCGGTGAACCCCTCGTCGAGCATCACCTGCGAGAACCGCTGTGCGGTCTCTCCGTTCGTGATCCGGACGCTGACTGCGGGACCACTCGGGCGCTGTGGCGGGATGGTGCCGCCCACGTCGAGGTCGCTCTGGTCGAACAGCGGCGTCCGCTCGTAGCCGGTGTTGTTGGCATTCGGGTGGAGCGCGACCACCTGCACGCGCCCCTGCTCGCCGATGAGGTCCAACACCTCCGAGCGGTTGGCGTTGGGCACCTCGACGATGACGAACTTCTGTGCCCCCTCGCCGCCGATGACCGCCCGCCCGCCGGTGAGTCCGCCCTCGTTGATCTTGTCGTTCAGGACGCGAATGGTCTCCTGCCGCGTGGGTTCGGTGACGCCCTCCCGGATGTCGTCCGTGGTCACGCTGACGTTCGCCTCACCGAGCGCGGCGGCGAAGGCCTCCTGCGTGACGTTCTCGGTGTACACCTCGACGGCACCCTCGTTGAGGCCCTCCCTGCTCGGCGGGCGAACCCGGACTGTTGCGAGCGAGACGTTGAGTTCGGTCGCGACGGTGCGCTGCACCTCGCTCGGCGAGCGCCCCTGCAGGTTGACCGGCGTGGCGGTGTAGCCCGTCAGCGGCGCGCGAACCGTCGTCCCACCGGAGAGTTCGATCCCGTACTGCAGGTTCGTCGGTGAGTCCGTGCTGCCCCCGCCGCCGGCCGGCGCGAACAGCGCGACGGACGAGGCGACGAGCAGGACGACCAGCAGGACGATGCGCCAGTTCTCGCGGATCATGCACTGATCGCCTCGTACTTGTAGTATCGGAGGAGACTCACGTTGAGCAGATACGTGTTCATCAGGTCGGCGACGAGACCGAAGACGAGTATCAGCCCAATCGACGACAGCAGTTCGATGCCGAAGAACGTCGCCACGATGGTCATGGCCGTCATCGCCGAAATCGACGTGAGCGTCATCGTGACGCCGGTCCGCATCGCCCGATACGTGGACTCGTAGAAGTCACCGCGTCGCCGGAGGATGTGGTTGTTGAGCAGGAGATCCGAGTCGACGCTGTACCCGATAAGCATCAGCAGCGCCGCGACGGTCCCCAGCGACAGTTCGATGCCGAACACGTTCATCAGCGCGACCGGGATGACGATATCCGAGAAGGCGGAGGCGACGACGGCGATGGAGGGGACGAACGTCCGGAAGAGGAGGAACACGAGCACGCTCATCCCGAGGAACGCGACGGCGACACCGATGACCGCCTGTCGCTGCGAGTCGGCCCCGAAGGAGGCTGACCGCTCTTGGTTCGATATCACCTCGTAGCCGGCGTCACGCGCCTGCTGGCCGATGTCGCCGTCGGTCGGCTGGAAGGTGACGATGTACTCGTTCTCCGCGGAGCCGACCGGATTTATCGACTCGACGTCCGCGTCGAACGTCGTGCGTATCTCTTGGGGGGAGTCGGTCGTCCCGATGCGGAGCTCGGTGCCGCCGGTGAAGGCGAGCCCGAGCGCGACGGGCTTGCCCGTGATGACGAAGTAGCCCGCGATTATCAGCAGCGCCAGCGCGAGCACCGCGAGCGGCACGGCGACGAGCTGGCGGTTTGAGTACCGGGTGTAATCTACGTCCGGTACCTCGAACTCGACCATATCCGTCGTGCGGCCACCCACCGAATAAGCCTTCTCAAACGGATGTGACGGTCCCGACACCGAGGGAACGCGGCCCTCCCGTCGTCCAGTCAGCGAGAGCCGTTGGGACGCGGCACCGAACGACCCGTACGATTGGGACCGGTCCCTACGGGAGATAGCGAACGCTGACGGTTCCCGCCTCGGCGTCGGAGCGCACCTCGACACGCGTCACGTCCGGTATCCGTGCGGCCCGCGCAAGCGTCTCCTCGTCGTCGAGCACGTCCTCGACGGCCGCGTCTGTCTCCGCAGCAGGGACGGTGATGACGTGAATCTCCCCCTTGCCAGCGCGCTCGCGCTTGGTGAGTTCGCCGACGCCCTGTTCGGCCGCGATGTCCCGCTCCTGTGTCGTCGGCGGTTCGGCGCTCGATTCGAGGGTGACGTGGCGATGCGCGGTCACCTCGACCACCTCCATCGTCACCGCAAGCGGCGGTTCCGGCGCGAGCGTCGCCGTGAGCACGTCGCCCGCCTCAACCTCGTGGCCGTCACCGAGCGTGTGCACCTGCCCGGAGTCGACGTCACGGAGGACGGCCGACTCGGCGTCCGCGTGCGTGACGACGAACGTGCCGTCCGTCTCGTCTGTCATGCGCGAAGCCAGCCGCTCCGACGGCTTCACGTCGTCGCTGCGGTGCTTACGTCGCCGGGGCCGGATCGAGCGCCCGGCCCCTTTCAGTCCCACCCACCGCAGTTGCGTAGTCGGGCGATAATCCATGCATCTGAACATCGCTCCCGGCCGGGAGGGCAGGCTATTTGACGCGGCCGGGGTATGCCGACGCATGGAGCTTGGACTCGACGGAGACGCGGCACTGGTAACGGCAGGAAGCGGCGGGCTCGGACTGGCGAGCGCGACGGCACTGGCGGAGGAAGGCGCACACGTCGCGGTGTGCGGGACGACGCCCGAGCACGTCGACGAGGCGCGGGCGACGCTCGAAGCGACCGGCGACGGCGGCGTGCTCGCGGTCGAGGCGGACATCACAGAGAAGGACGCCATCGAGGAGTTCGTCGCCGAGACGGTCGACGCCTTCGGCGGCCTCGACCACGTCGTCACGAGCGCCGGCGGGCCGCCTTCGGGGAGCTTCCTCGACACCGACGACGAGGACTGGCAGCGCGCCCACGACCTGCTCGTGATGAGCGTCGTTCGGACGACCCGCGCGGCCTACCCACATAACGCCGTCCGGCGCGGCGTGCTCGGGCTGATGAAGACACAGAGCCACGAGTGGGCACCGGACGTGCGGGTGAACGCCGTCCTCCCCGGCGCACACGAGACCTCCCGGATCGAGGATCTCGTCGAACAGGGGGTCGAGCGCGGCGAGTACGACTCCTACGAGCAGGGCATCGACGATTGGAGCGAGGGGATTCCGACCGAGCGGGTCGGCGACCCCGCCGAACTGGGCGAGACGGTCGCGTGGCTCTGTTCTGACGCGGCCAGCTACGTCACCGGAACGGCCATCCCGGTCGACGGTGGGAGCACGCGGTCAGTCTAGCGCGGCCACTACCTCGCGCACGCGCTGGGCGTCCTCCTCGGGCACGACGACCGTCCGGCCATCGTAGGTCGCCACGACCAGCCCGGAGACGCCGACGGCGGCGACGTGGTCGTCCGCGCCTGCGGCGAGCACACAGTCCTCGCAGTCGACCGCGAGCGTCTCCCCGAGGCGGGCGTTGCCGTCCGCGTCGGTGTCTCCGGCGAGCACACGCTCGAAGGCGTCCCACGCGCCCAGATCGTCCCACGCGAAGTCGGCCGGGAGGACGAACGCGTTCTCGGCGTCCTCCATCACCGCGTAGTCGATGCTGACCGGCGCAACGTCGGCGAACGCGTCGACTGGATTCGCGGCGAGCGCGTCGAGGAAGCCACCGAGGCCGTTCGCTCGCGCGGCTTCGAGCAGCGCGTCCGGCGTCCACGCGAACACGCCGGCGTTCCAGAGATACCCCTGTTCGCAGTACCGGGCGGCCGCCTCGGCGTCCGGCTTCTCCGCGAACGTCGCGACGGCGTGGTAGTCGCCGTGCCGCTCGCCCGGCTCGATGTAACCGTAGCCGGTGGCGGGCCGGGTCGGTCGCACGCCCAGCGTGACCAGCCCCGCGGTGTCGCGAGCGATGGCCGCCGCGCGGGTCAGCGCGGCCGCGTAGCCGTCACCCATGTGGTGGTCGCTGGGGAGGTTGACCAGCACGGGGTCGTCGTGGCGCGCGGCAACCTCGTGTGCGGCGTAGATCAGCGCCGGCCCGGTGTCCTTCGGTTCGGGTTCGACGAGCGGTTCGGCGTCGGGGGCGTGCTCGGACACGCGGTCGGCGTAGGCGGCCCGCATCAGGACGTAGACGTGGTCGGCGACCGCGCCGGCACGGTCGACGGTCCGCGCGAGCAGCGACCGGTCGTCGGCGAACGCGCGGAGCTGTTTGGGCGTCTCCGCCGTGCTCGCGGGGTAGAGCCGTGTCCCGCGACCCCCGGCGAGGACGACGGCGACGGTCGTGGCCATGCTCGCGTCTCGCGGTCGGCAGACGGGAAACGGTTACCCCGGTGTCTGCTCTCGGTCGTCCGTGTGCGCCGACCGGCGACCTTGTTCTGGAAATACGCACGTAAATTTATGTCACAGCGGTCTGAACCTGCGCGCCATCGGCTACCGCGATGTGACACCACATGACAGGAGACGACATGGACGACACGACGGGCGTATCACGACGCGAGTTCACGAAGGCGACGGGTGGGGCCGCACTGCTGGCCGGCGCGACGAGTCCGGCGGCCGCCGACGCCCTCCGGGAGACGACCCGCGCGGGGACGGCCACGACCGACCCGATCACGTCGTCGTTCACGCCGGAACGGTGGCTCACTATCGGGCCGTTCCAGTACCAGCGACGGGACACGGCCGTCGATTGGCTGTTTCCGGCCGGCGGAAGCGACGATTTCGCCAACGGCGACACCGACCCAACGGCCGGCGACACACTGCCGTCGGCCTTTGCGGGCGGGGCGTCGGTTGAGTGGCGGGAGACGGCGGCGTCCGGGTCAACGGTCCCGTTCCCCGATGCCGCCGCGGAGATCGACCCGACCGGCGGCGACCTCACGCCGCTGACGAACCTCGCCGGCGGCGCGGACGGCTACGACGACGACTTCCAGAACTGGTTCGGGCTGGGCGGCGTCCTCTACGGCATCGGCTACGCGTTCACCACTATCGAGCGAGACACGCCGGGCCGTGCGGTGCTGGAGACGAACGCGACGGTGTGGCTCAACGGCCGGAAGTACGAGGAGTCGCCGGCCGGCGTCGTCCTCCAAGCGGGGACGAACTACTTGCTCGCGAAAACGTTCCTCATCTTCGGGCGGTTCGGCACGGTCGACATCACGTTTCGACCGCCGCGCGCGCCGGTCGAGGTGACCGACCTCGATGCCTTCCGAGGGACGCCACAGAACGCGGTCGTCCCGGAGCTACGGGTCGGCGAGGACGACACCGACCTGCCAGCCTCCGTTCGCGTGACGAACACGACCGGCGAGCGCGTCGACGAGGCGACGCTCACGTTCGCACCCGACGACCGGGCCGACGGCGACCTGCTCGTGACACAGACGGAGTCCATCGACCCGCCGTTGGCGCCGTTCGAGACGCGGCGGATCAATACGCGCGTCCAACTCCCGGGCGCGACGGACGGACAGACGGCAACGCCGGACGGGACGCAGCCCTCGCAGGCGGCCGCCGAGCGCGCTGAATCACGGACGACGACCACCGAGGTGCCGGCCGCGGGGATGGTCAACAGCGAACTCGCCCGCCGGACGCGCCGGGCCGCCGCGGAGACGGAACTGGGCGACGCGCTCGGCGGCGGGTCGACCTCGGTGGAGCTGTCGGGCGACACCCTCACGGTCGCCGCGGTCGCGGACAGCGGCGGTACGTCGGACAGCCGAGAGATCCCGATCCGAGTGCGCGGTGAGGACCAGGACCGGCGACAATCGACGTTCGTCTCCCGCCACGACGAGAGCGTCCAGACGTTCGCCTACCGGCTTCCCGCCGACTACGACTCCGGGTCGGGCGCGTGGGACCTCGCCGTCTCGCTGCACGGCGCGAACGTACCGCCGATCAATCAGGCGGGCGCGAACATCTCGCGCGACAGGCTGTTCGTCGTCGCGCCGGCCGCCCGCGGCCCCGTCAACTACGACCACGAAGACCTCGGCCGGCTCGACGACTTGGAGGCTATCGACGTGATGGCCGAGCGGTTCGACATCGACCCGAACCGGGTGTTCCTCACCGGCCACTCGATGGGTGGCCACGGCACGTGGCACGTCGGCCTGACGAACCCAGACCGGTTCGCGGCGCTGGCACCCTCTGCGGGGTGGACGGACCACGAGACGTACATCACGGTCGTCTGGGCCCGCGACAAACTCCACAGCTATCCGCAGCTGAAGGCGGTGAAGGAGACGGCGCTCCAGAAGAACCTCGCCATGCCGAAGACGCGCAACGCCGCCGACGGCACGCTCCCGACCTTCGTCCTCCAAGGTGGCAAGGACACCGCGGTCCCGTCGATGCAGCCACGGAGCTATCTCCGCACGCTCGCTAACCGTGGTCTCGACGTGGAGGGGAAGGTGGGTCGTCGGCTCCGCGCCGACCCGGCGTCGGTCGACGTGGCGTATCTGGAGGTGCCACAGGCCGACCACTACTGGGACGCCGACGAGTTCGGCGAGCCGACCATCGGTCCCGGCAAGGACACCATCAATCACCCCGACATGTGGAACTTCCTCCGGGCGAACACGCGTGACCCGTACCCCGACGAGCTGACCTTCTACACGACGAACCTCCGCGTCGAAGACGAGAAGCGCTGGGTTCGGGTGGTGGAGCAGGAGCGGGTCCACGAGCCGACCATCGTCGAGGGACAGGTCACCGGCGACGGCATCGAGTTGACCACGACGAACGTCGCTCGACTGGACGTGGACACGCGCGTCCTCGGCGAGACGACCGGGCGGTCGGCAGGCCGCGTCACGGTCAACGGCACTGCGCGTGGGCTCAACGGGCGACGCGGGAAGCGCGTCGGCATCGACCTGCGGAACGGCGTCAGCGTCGGCACCCCCGGCGGCAACGCCCGGCTGAAAGGCCCGGACGCGTACGGCCCGATGACGGAGATCCACCACCGGCCGTACCGACTGGTGTACGGCACCGCCGGCTCGGCGGCGGAGACGGCACGCAACCGCAATCTCGCCAACGTCAGGTCACAGCGACTCGTCGACCGTGCGCGCGCCCCGGCGACAGTCATCCCTGACACGGCCGTTACGGACGACATCGCCCGCGAGTACAACCTCGTGTTGTTCGGCCGGCCGTCCACGAACGAACTCCTTGACGACTACCAGTCCGGCGTTCCGATCACCGTTGAGGAGGGCGCGGTGACGGTGGGCGAGCAGACGTACACCGGCGACCTCGGCGTCGAGTACGTGTATCCGAATCCGCGGGCGTCAGACCGACTCGTGCAGGTGGAGACGGGCACCTCGCCGGCCGGTCTCGAACTCACGCGGGTCCGCGACTGGACGCCGACCCAGACCGCGGCGGCCGACTATCAGGTGTTCGATGAGTCGATCCGGTATCAGGCGTGGAACGCGAACCTCGCGGCCGGCTTCTTCGACAAGCGCTGGCAACTGGACGACGATCTTGGCGTCATCCGCGACGTGGACTACTGAGCGGTCACTCCTCCCACGTCTCGACGGTTCCCTCACGAATGTCGGCAACACACCCCTCGCAATCGGGGTGGTCAACCTCGTAGCAGGCGGGTTGCCCCTTCGAATCGACCGGAACGGCGCGCTTCTCGGCGTCTCGGCGACAAACGATGCGGGCGTTCCCCTCCCCGTCGGTCGGCAGGTCGTACGTCTCGGCCTTCCCCGTGTCGTACTCTTGGCGCGCCGTCTCGTACTGCTGGCCCGCCGCGCGGAGCTTCGTCCGCAACAGCTCCGCGAGCCGAGGGGGATTGCTCATACCGGTACGTCGGCGTCAGTCCACTACAATCCGTCGGCAGGTCGGATGATGCTATTTACTGAAGTCGTGGCGTCGTCGTGAACGGAGTAGCGAGGAGCTCGGAAGCCCCTGCGCGCTCGACTCGATGGGCTCGCTG
>PXSB01000097.1:16078-22559 GCA_003023185.1 Halobacteriales archaeon QS_9_67_17
GAGGCCGGCAAAGCCGGCCTCGACCGGTCGCGGCGGCGCAGCCGCCGCGCACGCGCAGCCCCTTCCAGTCCCACCCGAAGCGGTGCTTTGGCCGGCAGTCGCTTCACCAAACACGACCGGTCGGCAGGTCGGTCTCACTCCACGGCGAGGTCGGCAATGGCTGTCGCGAGCACGCGCGTGGCGGCCGCACAGTCCGCCCAGTCGGTCCACTCCGCGGGCGTGTGCGAGAGCCCGTCTCGTGACGGCGCGAACAGCATCCCAGCGTCCGTTACCTGCGCGACGTACATCGAGTCGTGGGCCGCACCGGAGTGGAGGTCGAGGGTCTCGACATCGACGCGCTCGCCGGCCGCCCGAAGCGCGTCGCAACACCGTGACGCCATCGGGATCGGTTCGAGGTCGAAGCCGCGCTCGACGCGCGTCTCGACGCCGCGCTCGGATTCGACGCGACGCAACGTCTCCCGCAGGGTTCCGACGAGCGACTCCATCGACTCGTACGTCGTCGAGCGGATGTCGACCCCGAGTTCGGCGTGACCCGGGACGACGTTCGTCGCGTTCGGTGCGACCTCGTGGCTGCCGACGGTTCCAACGGCAGCGGGGTCGGTCGGGTTGTCGACAGCCTCGTCCGCGCCGCTCAACTCTCGGGCCGCCGCCTCCACGCCGAGAACGACCTCGCTCGCGGCCGCGAGCGCGTCCAGTTCGGTGTGCTGTTCGACGTGGAGTTCGAACCACGCGTCCCAGTCGGCGGCGTCGAGCCGGCCGTCGCCGCGGTAGCCGATGGCCTCCAGCGCGGCCGCGAGGCTCTGCCCGTCGTCGTCGCGCAGGGTGTGTGCGTCATTGACCGACCGGTCGCCCGCGGCCACGGAGGAGCCGAGCAGTCCGTCGGCGAACGTGGCACCTTCTTCCTCGGTGAAGCAGACGACCTCGACCGGTCGGGCGGGCGTGACGCCGGCCTCTCGCATCGCGCGGACTGATTCGAGCGCCGCGTAGACGCCCAGCGGGCCGTCGAAGATGCCGCCGTTCGGCACGGAGTCGAGGTGGCTGCCGGCCGCGACGGGGGCCGCGTCAGGGTCGGCGCTCGCGGGCGTCCAGCGGCCGGCGATGTTGCCGACGGCGTCGATCTGTACATCGCAGCCGGCGGCTTCGAGTTCGGCGACGAGACGGTCGCGAGCCCGTCGGTTCGCCTCCGATCCCGTGCGCACGGTGCGACCGTGCCCCTCCCCGGACTGCGGGTCCGTGCTCGCGCCGAACTGGCCGTTCGTCTCGATGTCCTCGCGCAATCGCTCGGCCTCGACCGCGGCGGCGACGCTGTCCATACGCACCGGTTTGTGTCGGTCGACAAGAAACCACCCCACCGTCCGGGTGGTGTTCAGATAATCGGGTCATCGCTTGACTGCACAACCGCGGTGGGTGGGACTGAAAGGGGCCGCCCGCTCGACCCAGCCCCGGCGATGTAAGGACCGCACCGCGAGCGACGCGAGCGGGAGGACCGCAGCGAGCCGCGGCTGGTCGAGCGGGCGGGGGCTTTCTACACCTTCCTCGCAGCAAAACCAGCAGCTACCCCATCTCGCTTATCTGAACACCACTGCCGTCCGTAGCCAAGAGGTTAAGACAGCACCGCCGCATCGTGCGGGCGATGACAGCACCGACACACCGGTACGTGACGCTCGACGGGACGGAGATACACTATACGGAGTGGGGCGACGCGGACGCGACGCCGCTGGTCTGCGTTCACGGGCTCTCGCGGCACGGCCGCGACTTCGACCCGCTCGCCGCGGCGCTCGCCGACGAGTACCGCGTCCTCTGCCCGGACATGCCCGGTCGCGGAGAGAGCGAGTGGGACCCCGACCAGTACGACGCCGCGTCGCTGTCGAGTATCATCGTCGGCTTCTTCGAGGAGCTCGGGCTAATGGACGCCCACTATCTGGGGCTCTCGATGGGCGGGCAACTCGGTATCGGGGTCGTCGCCGGCCCGCTCGCCGACCGGGTGCGGCGACTCGTGCTCGTCGACATCGGCCCGGACCCGGACGACGACGACACCGCTGACGAGGGAGTCCAGCGCATCATCGACTACCTCACCGATCCGCCGGCGTTCGACGCGCTCACCGAACTGGAGACGTACTTCCGGGATGTGTACGACACCTTCTCGTCGATGACCGACGCGGAGTGGCGACGGCTCACCCGCACCTCGGCGCGGCGAACCGACGAGGGGCAGTTCGCGCCGAACTACGACACTCGCATCGTGGAGCCGCTGCTGTTGGGCGACAGCGACGGCCCGGATCAGTGGGCACAGTTCGACGCCATCGAACAGCCCGTGATGACGGTCAAAGCCGAACACTCGGACATCCTCAGCGACGCGACGTTCGCCGAGATGCGCGAGCGGAAACCCGGTATGGAGACGCTCGTCGTCGACTGCGGCCACGCGCCGGCGCTGAACGTGCCCGAGCAGACGGAACCCATCCGGAAGTTCCTCGACTGACCGACGGACCGTCGTCGAACCGTCCAAAATCACCCGACACAGCGGCTCTTTCCACTTTCACCGTGGTAACATAGATTTAAATACGATAGAGCACCAATTAACGTACGTCTCCCACTGAAAACACGCGGAGACGGAGCAAACCATGACCGTGCAACAGCACGCCCGAGAGATACACGAGCAGTTCTCAGACCAGTTGGACGTGTCCGTCGAAGAGGTGGAGGAGCGGCTGGACACGCTGGTCAACGAGTACAGCATTCCCGCCGACGAGGCGCGTCGGTCGGTCGTCTCGAACTACCTCGACGAGGCCGACATGGACCGTGACGACCTGAGCGGCGGGTCGAACGAGACGGTGCAGGTCGGCGACATCGACGCGGACGAGCAGTGGGTCGACCTGCGCGTGGCCGTCGCGGACCTGTGGGAACCACAGTCGGAGAGCATCTCGCAGGTCGGTCTGCTCGGCGACGAGTCGGGCACCACCAAGTTCGTCGCCTTCGAGACCAGCGACCTTCCCGAACTCACGGAGGGTGAGTCGTACGCGCTCGGCAACGTCGTCACCGACGAGTACGAGGGCGACTACTCCGTGAAGCTCAACCGGACCACCTCGATTACGGAACTCGACGAGGCAATCGAGGTCGGCGACGACAGCACCACCGTCGAAGGAGCGCTGGTCGACATCCAGTCCGGCAGCGGTCTCATCAAGCGGTGTCCCGAAGAGGGGTGTACCCGCGTCCTCCAGAACGGCCGGTGTAACGAACACGGTGAGGGCGACGGCGAGTTCGACCTCCGAATCAAGGGTGTCCTCGACGACGGCGGCGACGTCCACGAGGTCATCTTCGATCAGGAGGCGACCGAGGATCTGACCGGCATCGGCCTCGACGAGGCCAAACAGATGGCGATGGACGCGCTCGACACGACCGTCGTCGCCGACGAGATGGCAGAGGGCGTGCTGGGTCGCTACTACCGCGTGACCGGGCCGACGCTCGGCCGGTACGTGCTGGTGAACGAGATGGAATCACTCGGCGGCGCGGACGCCGAGTCCACCCTCATCCGCGCGAGGTCGATCTAAATGTCCGTCCCAACCCGCGAGGTCGCGCGTCGCGTGTTCGCAGAGGAGTTCAACGACGCCGGCTACACGTTCAAGGAGTCGGACGACGAGCGCGCACCGGTGTACGCGCTGTTGCCCAGCGGCGCGCGCGCCAACCGCGTCTTCGTCGTCGGCACGCTCACCGAGACGGAGGACATCGGCGAGGACTCCGAGTACTGGCGGGGGCCGACGGGGACGTTCTTCACCTACGCCGGCCAGTACCAGCCGGAGGCGGCCAACGCGCTCCGCGACTTGGAGCCGCCGGCGTACGTCTCCGTGGTCGGCAAGCCGCGCACGTTCGAGACGGACGACGGCAGCGTGAACGTCTCTGTCCGGCCCGAGTCGATCAGCGTCGTCGACGCCGACACCCGCGACCGCTGGGTCGTCGAGACCGCGGAGCGGACACTCGACCGCATCGAGACGTTCGAGGACGACGACAACGAGTACGCCGCGATGGCCCGCGACCACTACGACCTCCCCGTCGAGACCTACGAGGAGAGCGTCGTCGAGGCACTCCGGTCGCTCGAAGAGGAGGAAGCGGACGCCCCCGAGGCCGAAGTGTAGTTCGGAGGGGTTCGTCCACCTTCGGCCGCGGTGTTTGATTGAGCGATTGCTGGCGAAGGAGCCGTGTCGGGCGGGACTGAAAGGGGCCGCCGGCTCGCCGAAGCACGCCGATGTAATGACCGCACCGCGAGTGAAGCGAGCGGGAGGACCGCAGCGAGGTCTGCTCGCGGCCGCAGGCCGCTCGCACGGCCCGTGGAGCTCCGCTCCACACTGCGCGCGAGTCGAGCCGGCGGGGGCTTTCTCACCCCTGTTGCTGGCTCCTCTAACCGAACCGCCCGTAGCTGAACATTACCTCTCGCTTCACAGTCCGAACGTCTTTGCAACGCGGCCACACGACTGCTAGTAATGCGAGTAGATATCGGCAACGCGCTCGACGCGGTTGCCACGCCCGGCATCACGACGGACGCGCTCGACCGGCTCGACGCCGAGGTGGCGGAAGCTCACGACACCATCGCGGCGGGGATGTCGAACGCCGCGTTCGGCTACGCGAGCCTCAATCTCCCCGAGACGACCAGCGCGACCGGCATCCAGCGTGCGGTCGCGGACGTGGACGCCGATGCGGTGCTCACCGTCGGTATCGGCGGGTCGGCGCTGGGTGCGAAAACTGTCTCGGCAGCGCTCGGCGAGTCTGAGCATTATCTCCTCGACAACGTGGACCCGGAGCACGCGGCTCGCCTGCTGGACGGGCTGAATCTCGACCGGACGGCGGTGAACGTCGTCTCGCGGTCCGGGACGACGGCGGAGACGCTGGCGAACTTCCTCGTCGTCCGGGACGCCTACGAGTCGGCGGGCGTCGACTGGACCGAGCGGACGGTCGTCACGACGGGTGACGCCGGCCCGCTGGCCGACCTCGCGAGCGAAGAGGGACTGCCGCGGCTCGCAGTCCCGGAGGGAGTGCCGGGCCGGTTCGCCGCGCTGTCGGCCGTCGGGCTGGTGCCCGCGGCCATCCTCGGGCACGACATCGAGGCGGTGCTCGCCGGGGCGCGGTCGGCCCGCGAATCGCTCTCGGGGAGCCTCCACGACTGCCCGGCGTACGCGTACGGCGCGGTCGCGGCCGCGCTGGAGCGGCGCGGTGCCCACACGAACGCGTTCATGCCGTACGCGGAGGCGTTAGAGCCGTTCGCGGAGTGGTTCGCACAGCTGTGGGCCGAGTCGCTCGGCAAGGACGGACAGGGGCAGACCCCGGCGCGGGCGCTCGGCGCGACCGACCAGCACTCGCAGCTACAGCTGTACCGGGCCGGCCGTCACGACAAGCTCGTCACGCTCGTCCGGCCCCGCAAGCGGGCGGACCGATCTATCCCCCAAACCGATGTCGAGGGACTCGCGTATCTCGGCGATTCGACGCTCGCCGACCTCCTGGACGCCGAGTTCGAGGCCACCGAGGCGAGTCTCGCGGCGGCGGGTCAGCCGAACGTCCGCGTCGAAGTCGACCGCGTCGATGAGCGTGGCATCGGCGACCTACTCTTTTCCTTCGAGGCGGCCTGCGTGCTCGCGGGCGAACTCATGGGCGTCGAGACGTTCACACAACCGGCCGTCGAGTGGGGGAAGTCGGCAGCACGGGGGCTACTCGGCGGGACCGACACCGAGGAGTCCGAGACGGTGCGCGAGAAGCGCGAGGTCATCATCCAGTAGACGTATCCGGGCGACACGTGTACGAGCGGGCGTGTCACGCGATACTGCCGCGCTGGGGCCGCGAGAAGCCCAACTGCGTGCCGTCGTCGTGAGCCTCGGTCTCGGGGTCGCGGGCTTCGTCGTCGGCGTCGCCGTGTTCGTCCTCGCGGTGAACGCGCTGACGGCGGTCGGTGTCTCGGTTCGGGCGAACGTCGTCCTCCGGTACGGCGTCAGTATCATCGCACTGCAGGGTGTCGGCCTGCTGGTCACGGCGCTGGCCTTCTTCCGCTGGCGCGACCGGTTCGACCTCGTCACGCTTCGGCTGCCGACCCGCCGCGACGCGGGACTCATCGTCGGCGGGCTGGTCGTCCTGCTGGCCTTGCTCGCCGCTATCAGCACGGTGTACAGCCGCTTCGGGATTCAGACGCCGACGACACCTATCGTCGAGGACGGTCTCGAAACGCCCGTGCTCGCGCTGTATCTCATCCCGCTCACGTATCTGCTCGTCGGGCCGGGCGAGGAGTTGATGTTCCGGGGCGCGGTGCAGGGACTGCTCCGCGAATCGTACAGCCGCGTGCCGGGTATCGCCATCGCGTCCGCGGTGTTCGCGGTCGCACACGCCGGAAACGTGCTCACCGCGCCGCTCGAACAGCAGCTCGCCTACTTCGCGGTCATCTTCACGCTGAGTCTCGTCCTCGGGGCGCTGTACGAACTCAGCGACAACCTCGTCGTCCCGATGCTCGTCC
>PXSB01000098.1 GCA_003023185.1 Halobacteriales archaeon QS_9_67_17
GGGTCGGCCTCCAGTACCCGGTCGCGCTGGTGAGCGTCGAGGGCACGGCCGCCGACACCATCGTCCTACTTGGCGACGCGGCCCAGTGGAACTGGCTGCCGCTGTCCGGCGCACAGAACGCCAACATCGCCGCGTGGGTGCCGGTCGTCGCGATGTACGCCTTCGTGGCGAGCGTGCTGCCGGTGTGGGTGCTACTCCAGCCGCGTGACTTCCTCACCTCCAGCCTGCTGTACGTCGGCGTCGGGGGCATGCTGCTCGGCATCATCGTCGCGACCGGCATCTCCCTGTTCGGCGGCGGCTTCTCCGTCACCTACGGCGAAACCACCTACACCAGCCTGACGACGAACCTCCCGGCGTTCAAAGGGTTCACCAGCGCGCTCGGGCCTATCTTCCCGTTCCTGTTCGTCACCATCGCCTGCGGGACGATCAGCGGCTTCCACTCGCTGGTCTCTTCGGGCACGACGGCGAAACAGCTCAACGACGAGACGGACGCCCGCGCCATCGGCTACGGCGCGATGCTCGGCGAGGGACTGCTCGCCACGACCGCCGTCGCCGCGCTCGCTATCGTCGCGACCACCGACTTCGGCTCCGGGCTGGCCGGCGCGCTCGCGAACTTCCCGGTCGGCGGCGCGATCATGCTCGGTGCCGGCTTCGGGATCGGTACCGACGCCGGCGCGGCGTTCATCGGCCTCGTCTTCGTCAGCTTCCTGCTGACGAGCACCGACACCGCCGTCCGACTGGGCCGGTACATGCTCGAAGAGATCGTCGGCACGCCCGAGACGCAGACGCAGGAGGTAGCGACGAACCGCTACGTCAACGCCGGCATCCTGCAGGTCGTCCCGGCGTATCTGCTCGTCGGGAGCGGCACGTGGGCGAGCCTGTGGCCGCTGTTCGGCGGCGCGAACCAGACGCTCGCGGCGCTGGCGCTACTGGCCGCGACGCTGTGGCTCGCCAACTGGGACGACAACAAACAGCTCATCTCCACCGGCCTGCCGATGGCGCTGATGCTCGTCATCACCACCACGGCGCTGCTGTGGATCGGGCTGTACCGCGCCCCGACAGCGTTCCTCGAAGCCACCGACGTGGCCTCACAGGTGTCCTTCGCCATCCAGTCGGTCATCTCGCTGGTGCTCGTGGGACTGGCCGGCTCCGTCGCGTGGATGGGGTACAAGAACATCAGCGACGTCCGCGACAACTACACCGGCGCGCCCGCGGACGACTGAACACCCACTTTTTCAACGGGCCGAGCCGACCCGCTCGGTCGCTTTGCTCCCTCGCAGATGCCTACTCCCTGCACCCACACTGCACCAGTTCGGAACTCCCGAGCTTGCTTCTGTTCTCCAGAGGGTTCCTACCAGCCGCCTCGGGATCAACGTCCCGGCACCATGCCCGAACGGCTCTCGTGAGGAGCCATAGACGAAGTTAAGTCGGGGACGCAAGAATTGCGGCACATGGAGACGCTCTTGTTGGGTCCGTCGGACGTGGCCGAGGGCGCGGCAACGCCGGAGGTGATCGTGGCCGTTGAGGAGGCGTTCGCCGCCTACCAGCGCGGCAACGTGCAGATGCCCGCGAAGTCGTACATCGACCTGCCGCAGTACAACGGCGACTTCCGCTCGATGCCGGCGTACATGGAGGCAGACGACTGGGACGCCGCCGGCATCAAGTGGGTGAACGTCCACCCCGACAACCCCGACGAACATCGCCTGCCGACCGTCCTCGGGACGATGATCTACTCCGAGCCAGCGAACGCCTTCCCGCTCGCCATCATGGACGGGACGACGCTGACGCGCAAGCGGACGGGTGCGGCCGCCGCCGTCGCCACTGATCATCTCGCGGTCGCCGACGCCTCGTCGCTCGGCATCATCGGCGCTGGCGTGCAGTCGTACACGCAACTGGAGGCGATCAGCACGGTGCGCGACATCGAGACGGTCGTCGTGAGCGACAAGCGAGAAGCGGCGATCCAGCGGTTCATCGACCGCTTCGGCGACGAGTTCGACGTGCGTTCTGGCGACCCCGCGGCGGCCGCCGGCTGTGACGTGCTCTCGACCGTCACGCCGGTCGAACACCCGCTCGTCCCCGCAGACGCCGTCCGCGATCACACCCACATCAACGCGATGGGGGCCGACGCGCCCGGCAAGCATGAAATCGAGGACAAGCTGCTGGAGTCGGCCACCATCGTCATCGACGACTACGAGCAGTGTACCCACTCCGGCGAGATCAACGTCCCGTGGTCGCAGGGACTGCTGACGGACGAGGACATCTACGGCGAACTCGGGGCCATCGTCACCGACGAGTCGGCCGGCCGCGGGGAGGCCGGCGGACCCGAGGGCGTCACCGTCTTCGACTCGACCGGCCTCGCCATCCAAGACGTTGCCGCCGCACACGTCGTCTACGAGCAGGCACGGGCGAACGACGTGGGCACTGCGTTCGAACTCGTCGACACCACCGTCTAAGTGTCTATCCACCGTCGACAACGCTGACTGGTTCGAGAGCGCGCGTTCGGGCCGACGCGATCCACACCGCGGCGCGTTCTCGCGGGGTTTATGCCGAGCGGACGCGACCCTTCGATCATGAGCGAGGCCGCCGAGGACGATGCCGCGAGCGCTCGCGGGCGCGAGGTCTGGATCGAGAAGTATCGCCCGGAGTCGCTCGCGGACGTGAAAGGCCACGGCGACATCATCGAGCGGCTGACGAGCTACGTCGAGCGAAACGACCTCCCCCACCTCATGTTCGCCGGCCCGGCCGGCGTGGGGAAGTGTGTAACGGGGGAGACACCGGTCGTAACCAGCGACGGTATCGAGCAGATAGGGTCGGTCGTCGGGGACGCCGACGGGTTCGAAGCGCCGGAGGACGGGTTGGAAGTGCTGACGTTCGACGGTGACAGCTCGTTCGAGTACGTCGAACCGTCGCACGTCTTCGGGAAGGAAGCGGAGGGGCTGGTCCGGGTGACGACCCGCGACGGCAACGAGTCAGTTCTGACACCGGAACACAAGCTCCTGACCGTCGACGAAGACGGGCTCGAATGGGTCCCAGCGGGCGACATGGGCGCCGGCACGCGCGTCGTCCGTCCGCATACGACACCGCTCCCGGATGGCGACAGTCGACTCGACTGGGTCGGCTCGATGGAGGGAGACCGGACATTCGTCCACGTCTCGGAGTCGTTCGCCGAGGAACACGAGATACCAATCGAACAGAGCTACGTCGGGAAGAAGAAGCGCGTCGTCGCCGGACTCAGGCGAGGCGAGGCGGTCACAGACATCGCCGCGGCAGCAGACACGACCGCCAAGGTGGTCCGAGAGTACCGTCGGACCCTCGACCGTAATCTCGAAGCCACGAGCACGACCTGCTCGTTGTCGTTTCTCCGGACGCTCGGGGTCTCCCGAGACGAACTGAAGCGCCACGTCGATTCGATCCAGTACGTCGCTCGAAACAACAGGCGTTCGGAGCCGATTACGCCTCCGTGGGAACTCACGCCGGAGCTGGCGCGGTTCATCGGGCTGGCCGTGAGCGAGGCACACCTGCGCGGCGGGCGAGTGAAGTTCTACAACACCGACGAGCAGCTACTCGACGAATTCGAGACCGCCGCGGAGACGGTGTTCGACGCCGATGTCCGTCACGGCGAACAACAGGGCGTCCCGTATCGGGAACTCGGGAATCGCACCCTGACGCATCTCGTCGAATCGTGCTTCGACGTGTTCGACGGAGCGACCGACGGGAGCGGCATCGGGTCGAAGCTACTCCTCGGGGACGACGAGAGCCGGCGCGCGTTCCTGCAGGCCGTGTTCGACGCGGAGGGGCACGTGACCGAACAGGGGATCATCGAAGTTACGCAGAAGAACGAGGGACTCATCACCCTCGTTTCGTATCTCCTCTCCGGATTCGGCATCCCGAGCCGGCGGAAGCAGGTCCGGAAAGCCGCGACGAACGGCTCGGGGACGAAGCGGGAGTACCACACGCTGTACGTTTCCAGCGCCAGACATCTCCGCCAGTTCGAAGAGCGGGTCGGATTCACGCTCGAAACGAAGGCAGAGCGGCTCGCGGCGAACGCGGACAAGACCCCGAATCCGAACAACGACACGATACCGGCACAAAACGCGGTCGACACACTATCGGAAGGGCTCCATTTGACGAAGTCCGAGTACGTTCCCGAAACGCTGAACCCCGACAGTCCGGGGCGGGAGACGTATCTCGCGGCTCTCGACGAGTTGTTAGACGCGGCATCGGCGAAGCTCGATACCGCACAGGAGGTTCTCGAACGATTAGACAGGCTGAGTGCGGATCTCACCGCCGCGGCCGGGGTTCCAGCGACGTGGGTAACACAGCGGGAAGCGTTAGAGCCCATCGAGACGCGAAAAGGCCTCGAAGCGGATATCGGGGTCCGCACTGACCGCCTGCTCGAGTACGCCGACGGGCGGCGAACACCGGAAAGCGACCGGGCAGTAGCGATCATGGAGACGCTCGACGGGTCGACCGAGGTCGATCTCGACCGCGTGCGAACGACGCTCGGGGACAGTATCGAGCAACTCGGCGTGTCGTACAACCACGTCGCGGAGGGAACAGCGATGCGCGGCACCGAAGTCATCAGCCTGCTCAAAGGCGGGAACGACCTCGAATCGCTGCCGAAGTTCCGGACGGTTGCCGACCGAATCCAGTCGATAGCAGTCGAAATGCTGTCTGAGGACGTTCTCGGGGCGCTCACCACCCTTCATACGCTGGTGGAGTCGGATCTTTACTTCGACACGGTCGAATCCGTCGAGGTCGTCGACGAGTCACGGCGGGTCTACGACCTCACCGTACCGGAGACGCGAAACTACGTCGCCGGAGATGTCCCGACGGTGATGCACAACACGACCGCGGCCTCGGCCATCGCCAAGGAACTGTACGGCGACGACTGGCGGGAGAACTTCCTCGAACTCAACGCGAGCGACGAGCGGGGGATCGACGTGGTTCGCGACCGCATCAAGAGCTTCGCGCGCTCCTCGTTTGGCGGCTACGACTACCGGGTCATCTTCCTTGACGAGGCAGACGCACTCACCTCCGACGCGCAGGGAGCGCTCCGCCGGACGATGGAGCAGTTCTCGAACAACACGCGGTTCATCCTCTCGTGTAACTACTCCAGTCAGATCATCGACCCCATCCAGTCGCGGTGTGCCGTCTTCCGCTTCTCGCCACTCGTCGACGAGGCGGTGGCCGCACAGGTGCATGAAATCGCCGAGACGGAGGGGATCGAGGTGACCGACGACGGCGTGGACGCGCTCGTGTACGCGGCCGACGGCGACATGCGGAAGGCGATCAACGGCCTGCAGGCGGCGGCCGTCATGGGCGAGACCGTCGACGAGGAGGCCGTCTTCGCCATCACGTCGACGGCCCGCCCGGAGGAGATCAAGGAGATGGTCGACCTCGCACTGGAGGGCGACTTCACACAGGCGCGCTCGCGGCTCGACCATCTCCTGACGGAGGTCGGTATCGCCGGCGGCGACATCATCGACCAGCTTCACCGCTCTGTCTGGGAGTTCGACATCCCAGACCGTGCGGCCGTCCAGCTGATGGACCGCGTCGGCGAGGCGGATTACCGGATCACCGCCGGCGCGAACGAGCAGGTGCAGCTGGAAGCGCTGTTGGCTTCGCTTGCACTCGACGACGAGGAGTAGGCATCGGCGCGCGAGGCGCGCCGTTCGCCGGAGCCGAGCGAAGCGAGGCTCCGGATATTTTTTAGTGCAGGTTTTTGCGAGGAGTGGGTTCGCCGCGAGTGGAGCGAGCGCGAACGCCCGACGAGCAAAAAAGTGCAGGCGCTGTTGGCGTCGCTCGCACTCGACGACGAGGAGTGAATGTCGGCGCGCGAAGCGCGCCGTTCACCGGAGCCGAGCGGAGTGAGGCTCTGGGCGTTCTGCTTCGGATTGCTGCGGAGAGGGTTATCGGGTCCCGTCGACCGACTCACGGGAGCGTGAACGGCTGCCAGCCGTCCGGCTGGTCGGGAAGCTTCCGGACCCGTAGCTCACCGTCGTCGTCCGCGTCGTCTGTTTCCCTGATGTCGATTCGGCCGTCGGCGAGCTGTGTGAGCGTGTTCACGCTCGCGGTGTCGTGTGCCGTCGGGTCGATGTAGAACGCCCCGATGCCGTCGGCACTGCTGATACGCCCCGAGAGTGTGTGTGCAAACTGGAACAGCTGTCGCAGGTCGACGTACATCAACAGCGACGAGAGGCTCGTCAGTCCGGTTCGGACGCGACCGTTTGTGGTGTCCGCGTACAGGGCCTGATACAGCGCCGAGTACTTCATCCCGATGCCGGTCAGATCCCGCTGGGTCGAGACGTACTTCACCCGCATGTCGGTGTCGGAGGGCTCTATCGCCTGTCCGCTACAGTCGATGATGCCGAGCCGTGCGGTGTCGATAGACGGAGTGGTCCGTCGGCAGGCGGCGAGAAGTTTGTCCGCGGTTTCGTTGGTCGAGACGAACAACATCCCTTCGTCCCGTGAGTTCGCCCCGGTGACCAGCGCTCGGGTCACGCCCTCGGCACCACTCAACGCCGAGCCGGCCACCAGCACTGTCGATCCCGGCGGGATGGGGTTCAGCGGGAGGTCGGCGAACCGGTACGGCTCGGCGGCGTCGCTCATCGATGCGCCTCCACGGAGTCTCCGGCGGGGGTACGGGTGTGTAGGTCGATGAGTTCCATCGCCGTCGTCGCCAGCCTGCGCAGGTCCGCCCGCTCGGTCGCCGAGAACGACCGCGGCTCCTCGCCGAACAGACAGAACGTGCCGATGGCTAACTCCGAGGGCGTCACGAGGGTAGCACCCATGTACGAGCGGACCCCCACGGCTTCGAGCGTGTCGCCGTACGGCTCGAACCGTGGGTCCTCGATCACGTCCTCAACGAGCATCACGCCGTCGTCTTCGAGGATCGTGAACGTACAGAGGGATATCTCACGGTCGATGGGTTCCCACTCCTCCGCCGGGCCGTACCGAGCCAGATACTCCTGACGGCTCTCCTCGATGGTATTTATCGAGACGGTTGGAACGTCGAAGTGGGTGGCCGCGAGCTCGGTGAGTCGTGACAGCGAGGCCTGTAGCTCCGGCATATCCAGATCGTACGACCGGACGGCGGCCAGCCGTTCCTCCTCTGCCGGTGGGACGGGATACGACGCCTGCGTCCGCTCCTCGACGGTGGTCCGTACCAGCTCCGCCAAGCGACCGGTCCCGGATGCGGACTCCTTGCCCACGTACTCGGTGAGCAGCTCCCGGTGTTCGCTTGTGTCGATGGTGTCCGGCTCAGTGTCGGTGTACAGGAAACATCCCGCGTCGGGACAGACCGCCTCTGCCGTCTGGATGAGGTCGAACCCTGACCCGCCGGGGAGGTCGTACTCGGTGATGACCGCGACCGTCTCCGGCGAGACGGCTGCGTCTGCCTCCGCCAGCGTCGCACACGCGTCGAATGTCAGATCCAAGTCAGCCAGCTCGGCGCGGAGTCGGTCCACCGTCTCCGCACGTGCCGTTTCTTCGGGGTCGACGTACAAGAGGCGACGAACCATCTGTCTTGAATTTCAATCGCTCGTCATATGTATATTGCTACCACACCGTGAGCGTACTGTCCCTCGACCTCGCCGGAGGCAAAAAACGTCCCGCGGTGTGCAGCCGCGGGGCAAGGGGAGCGTGTGACACTGCTCCCATCGGGGATACCGGCCGCGGCCACATGAGCCTACGGTAACCGTCGGGTGAGTGTCCGCGTCGCGGCCCGAAATCGCCCGAACCCAACCTTCGGAACGCTTTTGGATTGTGCTCCGCTGCAGGCTGGTAATGAGCGACCTCGTCGAAGAGTATCAACTCGACTACTTCCACGAGAACGGGTTCTCCCGCTCGGAGTGCGTCTCGTGTGGCGACCACTTCTGGAGCCGCGACTCGGACCGCGAGACGTGTGGCGAGCCGCCGTGTGAGACGTACGACTTCATCGGCGACCCCGGCTTCGACGAGGAACTCACGCTCGGGGAGACCCGCGAGGCGTTTCTCTCCTTCTTCGAGGAGCAGGGTCACGAGCGCATCGAGCCGTATCCGGTCGCCGCGAACCGCTGGCGCGACGACGTGCTCCTGACGCAGGCGTCCATCTACGACTTCCAGCCGCTGGTCACCTCGGGGGAGACGCCGCCGCCGGCGAACCCGCTGACCGTCTCCCAGCCCTGCATCCGGATGCAGGACATCGACAACGTGGGCAAGACGGGCCGGCACACGATGGCCTTCGAGATGATGGCCCACCACGCGTTCAACGCGAGGGCAGAGGCCGGCGACGAGTACGCCTACTCCGGTGAGGTGTACTGGAAAGACCAGACGGTCGCCCATTGTGACCAACTGCTGGCTGAGATGGGCGCGGACCCGGAGGGTATTACCTACATCGAGGACCCGTGGGTCGGCGGCGGCAACGCCGGTCCCGCCATCGAGGTCATCTACAACGGACTGGAGCTGGCGACGCTCGTCTTCATGTCGATGGAACAGGACCCCGACGGCGAGTACGAACTGAAGGACGGCAACACGTACTCGGAGATGGACACCTACGTCGTCGATACCGGCTACGGGCTGGAGCGGTGGACGTGGATGAGCCAAGGGACGCCCACCGTCTACGAGGCCGTCTACCCGGAGACCATCGCCTTCCTGAAGGAGAACGCTGGCATCGAACTGGACGACGACGAGGCGGACCTCGTCCGCCGGGCGTCGACGCTCGCGGGCGCGATGGACATCGACGAGGCCGAGGACATGGAGACGGCGCGGGACGACATCGCCGCAGAACTCGGCATCGTCGCCGACGAGCTGCGCGACCTGATGGAGCCGCTGGAGACCATCTACGCCGTCGCGGACCACTGCCGGACGATGGCCTACATGTTCGGCGACGGCATCGTCCCGTCGAACGTCGGCACGGGGTACCTCGCGCGGATGGTGCTCCGCCGGACGAAGCGACTCGTCGACGAGGTGGGCGTCGACGCGCCGCTGGACGAACTGGTCGACATGCAGGCCGAACGACTCGGCTACGAGAACCGCGACACGATCCGCGATGTCGTTCGTACCGAGGTGGAGAAGTACCGCGAGACGCTGGAGCGTGGCGGTCGACAGGTGCGCCGGCTCGCCGAGCGGTACGCCGACGCCGACGAGCCGATTCCGCTGGAGGAGGTCATCGAACTGTACGACTCCCACGGCATCCAGCCGGACACGGTCGAGGAGATCGCCGCCGAGGAGGGAGCCGAGGTGTCCGTGCCCGACGACTTCTACTCGCTGGTGGCGGCCCGCCACGGCGGCGACGCGGAAGAGGCGGAGACGGCCGACGACGAGGCCGACCGCATCACCGACCTGCCCGAGACGGACAAACTGTTCTACGAAGACGTGAAACGGACGCAGTTCGAGGCGGTCGTCCTCGACGTGCTCGAACGCGAGGAGGGGTACGATGTCGTCCTCGACCAGACGATGTTCTACCCCGAGGGCGGCGGTCAGCCGGCCGACAGGGGGACGCTCGCCACCGACGACACGACCGTCGAGGTGACCGACGTACAGGAGGTGGACGGCGTCGTCCTCCACCGCACGACCGGCAACCCCGGCAAGGGCGAGTTCGTCCGCGGGCAGATCGACGGGACGCGACGCAGGCAGTTGATGGCCCACCACACCGCGACGCACGTCATCGGCCACGCCGCCCGCGAGGTGCTTGGCGACCACGTCCGGCAGGCTGGCGCACAGAAGGGAACCGACTCCGCCCGACTCGACGTGGCCCACTACGAGCGCGTGGACCGCGAGGACGAGCGGGCAATCGAGCGCGTCGCCAACGAACTCGTCCGCGAGAACGTCGCCGTCGACGCCGACTGGGTCCACCGCAACGACGCCCAGGCCGAGCACGGGTTCGACCTGTTTCAGGGCGGAATCCCGCCGGGCGAGGAGATTCGGCTGGTTCACGTGGGCGAGGACGTACAGGCCTGCGCCGGCACGCACGTCACCCGGACGGGGGACATCGGGCTCATCAAACTCCGCTCGACGGAGCGCGTACAGGACGGCGTCGAACGGCTCACCTTCGCCGCGGGCGAGGCGGCCGTCGCGGCGACCCAGCGGACGGAAGACGCGCTGTACGAGGCGGCCGAGACGCTCGACGTCGACCCGACGGCGGTGCCCGACACGGCCGAGCGGTTCTTCACCGAGTGGAAGGCGCGGGGAAAGCGGATCGACGAGCTGAAAGAGCAGCTTGCGGAGGCGCGCGCCAGCGGCGGTGACGGCGGCGAGACCATCGACCTCGGTGACGCCGACGCGGTCGTGCGCCGGCTCGACGCTGACATCGACGAACTCCGGAAGACGGCGAACGCGCTCGTTGACGACGGCACCGTCGCGGTGCTCGGCTCCGGCCACGACGGCGCGACGTTCGTCGTCGGCGTCCCCGACGGTGTCTCGCTCGACGCCGGCGAAATCGTCGGCGAACTCGCCCGCGAGGTGGGTGGCGGCGGCGGCGGTCCGCCGGACTTCGCGCAGGGCGGTGGTCCCGACGCGGAAGGTCTCGACGACGCGCTCGACGAAGTCCCGGCCCTGCTCCGCGCACGGCTAAACGCTTAGCTCGGCGGTGTTCAGATAGGCTGGTCGCCGCTCGACTGACAACTGCGGTGGGTGGGACTGAAAGGGGCCGGTTGGTACGGGAAGCACGGCGACGCAAGCACCGCAGCGAACGGAGTGAGCGAGGAGCGCAGCGAGGCGCGCGACCGTACCAACCGGGGGCTTTCTACACCCTGTTGCTGGCTCATCCAACTAAATCGTTTTATTTGAACACCACTCCTTAGCTCGGATTAACCGCTCTTTCTACAGCGTGGCGAGCAGCGCGTCCACGTCGCTCGCGGTGTTGAACACGTGGACGGACACTCGGATGTGACCGCTCGGAACCGTGCGGACGTGGATGTCGCGCTCGCCGAGTCGCTCGACGGTCGCCGCCGGTTCCGGATCCTCGAAGGTGACCAGTCCCGACTCCGGCGGTCGCGGGGAGACGACGCGGTCACCCAATCCATCGGCGAGGCGGTCGGCGAGCCGTTCGATCCGGTCGGTGACGGTGTCGGCACCTATCGCCTCGCGAATGTCGATGGCCTCACGGAGCGCGGCGTGTGGGGCGAGCGACTGCGTGCCGACCTCGAAGCGGGCAGCCGTGTCGTGGTAGTCGAGATTGCCACCTTTCGTCGGGACGGCGCGGTAGCCGAGATGCCGGGGCTCGAAGGCGTCGAGTGCGTCGGGCGCGATACGGAGGAAGCCGGCACCCCACGTGCCGAGGAGCCACTTGTGGCCGGCGGCGGCCACGGCGTCCGCGCCCCACGCCTCGACATCGACCGGGTGGTGGCCGACCGACTGCACCGCGTCGACGAGGACGCGCGCGCCGGCGTCGTGGGCGATTTCGACGGCGTCGCGGACGGGAAGCCGGGTGCCGTGGAGCCACGACAGCGATGAGAGACAGACGAGGCGGGCATCTTGCACCGCCTCGGCGTAGGCGTCGCGGTCGAGGCGGCCACCCGGCGCGGGCACCTCGTGGATCTCAACCCCCTCGCGCCCGAGTCGTTCGAACGGGAGCATGCCAGCCGGGTGTTCGAGATCCGTGCGGACCACCACGTCGCCCGGCTCCCACGAGAGTGCGCCGGCGACCCGAGAGATGCCGTCGGCCGTCGAGTTTGTCAGCGCGACCGTATCGGGGTCGGTGTCGAGCAGGTCCGCGACGGCGGCTCGGGACTCCTCGTAGGCGTCCCACGCCGCCGGATACGGGTTACCACGGTGGTGTTCGGTCTCGTGGGTACGCTCGGCCTCGCGCCCGGCCGCGAGCACGCGGCGCGGTGCCGGCCCGCTCGCTCCGGTGTTCAGATAGACGGTACCGTCGTCCAGTGCGGGGATGTCCCCCCGGAGTGTCCCCGGATCCATGCGCTGACTGTGGGCCGCAGCGACGTAATCCTGCGGGCCCCGGAGGCGGATTCAAGAGTGTGGCGGCCCTGTCGTTGATATGGCAGGCCCCGACCCAGAGGAACTGCGGCGGGTGGTCGAGGCGTTTCCAGCGCCACCCGACGGGGACCAGTTCGAGACGGCAGACGAGTTGCTCGACGGCGCGTACAGTCGGATGGCGGAGTCGTGGTATCCCGCCTTACGGGAGTTGGAGGCGGCGTACGCGGACGGCGATGTCCTCCGTGAGGAACTACTCGCACACGTCGAGGCAGTGCCGTCGTTCCGGCTCTCGGACGGGGCCGCGCCGCTCCGGGAGCGTCGGCGCGCGCTCGTCGAGGCCGACGAAACGCTCGATGGGGTCGCGGCCGTCGCCGAGTGGTACGACGAACTCCGCGCGCTCCTCGAAGACGAGCCGACCGACCTAACCCGCCTCGAACGGCTGCTTCACGGCTTCGGCTACGCACTGGCGCACGTGCTGTTTCTCGGCACGTCCTCGCCCGCGCAGGTGGTGCGACGGCTCCGGGTCGCCTACCGGTCGGTCGGCGTCCGAATCGACGGTACCGACGCCGCGGGCGGGACGGAGCGGACGACGTTCACCTGTCCGTATCGGAACGTCGCCGCCAGCCAGTGTGGAAAGCGGTGGGTGTGCCACGAGAAACTGGACCGGGTCGATGACGGATACGTAACGTATCTCGCGGAGCGGGGCATCGACTACCAGCGGCCGCGCGCCTGTCCGAACGCCGAGCAGTGTTACTCGACCGTCGCGCGCGACGGCGGGGACCGCTGGTGGCCGAAGACGCCGCCGGGAGACGTTTCGGAGCCGTGACGCAAGAGGAGACACGGGAGGGAGCCGTCGGCATCGACCCCGAGGCCGCCCGCCGCATCCAGCGTGACTACGGCGCGTGGGCGACCGTCTACGACTGGTTCGCGCGCGCCACGGCCTCAATTGGCGGCGTGCGGGCCAGTTGCGTCGCGGCACTCGACCTCGACCCCGGCGACACGGTCGTCGAGTTCGGCTGTGGCCCGGGCGTGAATCTCCCGGCGCTCCGGGAGACGGTCGGACCGACGGGACGGGTCGTCGGCGTCGACATCACCGGGCCGATGCTCCGGCGAGCACGAGGGTTGATCGAGCGGCGCGGCTGGGAGAACGTCCATCTCGTGTGTGGCGACGCCACCACGCCGCCCGTCTCTGCGGCCAACGGCGTGCTCGCCACGTTCGTCACGTCGCTGTTCGACGCCCCCGGCGCCGTGGTCTCACAGTGGTGTAGGCTCGCCGACAGCGTCGTCGTGACCAACTTCGCGCCTCGCGGGAGCCGACCGGCGAACGCGGCGCTGTGGGCGTTCACCCGGCTGAACGCTCGGCTGTTCGACGTGGAGGGCGACGGCGCGCTCGCCACGCTGGACGAGCGGACGGCCGCCTCGCGGCGCGCGCTCGCGGCGCAGATGGAGACAACGGAACGGGAGCGGTTCGTCTTCGGGACGATAACGCTCTGTGCCGGGCGATGCGCGGGTGGCGAGGGTCAGGACGGAGAGGACGGAGTTTAGTCGCTCGCCGCGAAGGGTAGGGTATGCCGCGGGCGCGCAACGACGGCTGTGAACTCTACTACGAGCGGGTCGGCGACGGCGAGTGCGTCGTCTTCCTGCCGGAGGCCGGCCTCGGCGCGTGGTCGTGGGGCTGGCAACAGGCCGTCGTCGGCCCGTACGAGTCGCTGGTCGTCGATCCGCGGGGGACGGGCCGGTCGAACGCGGGCGACGACTATGGCGTGCCGACGCTCGCCGACGATGTGGAGGCCGTCCTCCGTGACGCGGGCGTGCGGAGCGCACACCTCGTCGGCCACGGCCTCGGCGGAGCGGTCGCGCTGGCGTACGCTCGTCGCCACAACCGGGCGCGCAGTCTCACCCTCGTCTCGACGCCTGCCTCGGGCGCGGTCGTCGACACGGACGCGCTCGCTCGCCTGTTCGAGCCAGCGTGGCCCGAGGTCGCCTTCTCGAACGCCTACGTCGGGGTCGCGCCGCGCGACGAGATCGAGGGGTGGCGCGACCTCGACGACGCCGACCCACCGGCTCGCGAACGACTGTTCGACGCCTACGCCGCGTTCGACCCCGGCGCGCTGTACGAACTGACGACGCCCGCACTCGTGCTCGGCGCGATGGACTCGCCCGTAGTGCCCAAATCCGCCTGCGAGATGCTCGCAACGGGACTCCCTCGCGGCGAGTACGAACGGCTCGAAGGGCGACATCTTGCCCATCTCGAACACTCCGTCGCCGTCAACGACCGACTGGTCGAGTTTCTCGACTCGGTGTGAGCGTGCCGAAACGGGTTTCTCGTCGGAGTGTCAACGACGGGTAATGACACGACCTCGACTCGCGCTGCTCAACGCCGCACACTCGACGCAGAGCACCAGCCGGAACTTCCGGCGCGAACTCGACGCAGACATCACGGAGTTCCGACTGGTCGAGGGCGACCGTCCCGAACGGTACGACTACGACGGGTTCGTCGTCACCGGCTCTCGCTCCTCGACGTACCACGACGACGAGTGGATCACGGCGGCGAAGACGTGGAGTCGGGAGGCAATCGACCGCGGCCTGCCCGCGCTCGGCGTCTGCTTCGGCCACCAACTGCTCGCGGACGCGCTCGGGGGACAGGTCGAGCCGATGGGCGAGTACGAGATCGGCTACCGTGAAGTGGACCGCGTGACCGACGACCCGATACTCGACGGACTGGACGACCCGTTCCTCGTCTTCACCACCCACTCGGACGCCGTGACCAGCCTGCCCGGGGACGCGACGCTCCTGCTGGAGAACGACTACGGCATTCATGGCTTCCGGCACGGTCGGGTCGTCGGGGTACAGGCGCATCCGGAGTACGACGCCGACACCGCCGAGCGCGTCACCCGGGGGAAGGATCTCCCCGACGAGCGCATCGAGCGCGTGGTCGACGGAATCACCGAGTCGAACTACCAGCGGGCCTGTGGGGCGAAACAGCTGTTCGACAACTTCCTCGCGGAAGTCGAGGAGTGCCGGGCCGCCGAGACGCCGAGAGCCGGTAGCGATTAGAAGGCCGTCGCGACCCCGCGCCAACGAGTGAAAGCGACGGGGTGTTTAGATGAGCGATGGCTGACTGAGCAAGTGCGGTCGGGTGGGACTGGAAGGGGCTGGCGGCTCGGCGAACCCCGACGACGGTGAGCCGACCGGAGGGAGGCGAACGCTGCTGAACGAGCGGAGCGAGTTCAGCAGAACAAGCACGCGACCGCATGGGAGCGCGCGCAGCGAGTCGCGGGAGCCGAGCCGTCAGGGGCTTCCAAGCTCGTCACATGGCTGTGACGGCTCATCCGGTCTTACCCAAATCCAACCAAACCGACGGGGCGAGCGTTTTTACAGGTAGAATCCACAACGACACACATGCTAGACTACGTGGGACTGGAGGCAGACCTCGACGCGGAGGAGCAACTCATCCGCGACACGGCGCGCGAGTTCGTTGAGGAGGAGGTCAGACCCGACATCGGCGACCACTGGATCGAGGGGACGTTCCCGACCGAGCTGATCGAGGAGATGGGCGACCTCGGCTTCTACGCGCCGAACCTCGACGGCTACGGGCTGCCGGACGTGAGCGAGACCGCCTACGGACTCTTGATGCAGGAACTGGAGGCGTGTGACTCGGGACTCCGTTCGATGGCCTCGGTGCAGGGTGCGCTGGTGATGTACCCCATCCACGCGTACGGCTCCGAGGCACAGAAGGACCGGCTGTTGGAGGATATGGGCCGCGGCGAGACCATCGGCTGTTTCGGGCTGACGGAGCCAAGCCACGGCTCCAATCCCTCCGCGATGGAGACACACGCCGAGGCCGACGACGACGGCTACGTCCTCAACGGGACAAAGACGTGGATCACCAACTCGCCGCTCGCGGACGTGGCGCTCGTGTGGGCGCGCGACCGCTCCGACCCGGACGAGACTGTGCGCGGCTTCCTCGTCGAGACGGACCGTGACGGCGTCAAGACGCCGAAGCTGGAGGAGAAGCTCTCGCTGCGTGCCTCCGTCACCGGCCAAATCGAGCTGTCGAACGTCCACGTCCCGGAGGAGAACGTCCTGCCCGGCGTGGAGGGGATGAAGGGGCCGCTGTCGTGTCTCACGCAGGCGCGGTTCGGCATCGCGTGGGGCGCGGGGGGCGCGGCCCGCGACTGCTTCGAGACCGCCCGCGAGTACGCCACCGACCGCGACCAGTTCGGCAAGCCCATCGCCTCCTACCAGCTCCAGCAGGAGAAGCTCGCCGAGATAGCGACCGAGATCACGACCGCACAGCTACTCGTTTACCGGCTCACCGAACTGAAGGAGCGGGGCGACCTCCGGCCCGAGCAGGTGTCGATGGCCAAGCGCAACAACGTGCGAACCGCCCGCGACCAGTCGCGGGTCGCCCGCGAGATGCTCGGCGGCAACGGTATCACCGCCGACTACTCGCCGATGCGTCACATGGCCAACATGGAGACCGTCTACACCTACGAGGGCACTCACGACATCCACTCGCTCATCATCGGGCACGACCTGACAGGTATTCCCGCATTCGAGTAGCCAGACCGGGAGCAGGGGCAGGATTGTCGCCTGCGACGCACGGACGGTCAACGGTTTACCCGCGGGCCGAGTATCGTTCGGCATGACCGCCGACGACTTCGACGAGACGCAGTGGGAGCGCGAACTAGAATCTCACCGCGAGCGCAAAGACGACTTTTTCGCGGGCGACAGACAGTCGCCGATCCCCCGCGAGGATCAGGACGCCTTCGACGGGCTCAGCTACTTCGACCCGAACCCGGCCTACCGCGTCACCGCCGAGGTGGAACCCGTCGAAAGCGCGGAAACGGTGACGATGGAAACGACCGTCGAGACGGAACAGGAGTTCGAACAGGTCGCGCGGCTCCACTTCGAGATGGACGGCGAGGCGTCGACGCTCGTCGGCTACACCAGCGCCGGCGGGGACGGGGCGTCGCTGTTCGTTCCGTTCCGCGACAAGACGACCGGGCAGACCACCTACGGGGCCGGTCGGTACATGGAGTTCGAGGTAGAGGGTGACGTGACCGACGCGAAGACGGTGACGCTGGATTTCAACCTCGCGTACCACCCCTTCTGTGCGTACAACGACGCCTTCGCGTGTCCGCTCCCGCCCGAGGAAAACTGGCTCGGCGTGGCGGTGGAGGCGGGCGAGCGACTGCCCCGGTAATCAGTCCTCGGTGGCCGGCTGTTCGGCGTCGGTCGCCGTCGGGTCGGGATCATCGGTCCCCAGTCGCTTCGAGGCGAGGTAGCCGCCCGTCCCGAGGGCGAGCCACGCGACGCTGAGTAGGAGCGCGAGCGGGTCGGTTCGGATAAGATAGCCGACGAGCACGACGGTCAGCGACAGGTTCAGCAGGATGCCGAGCGCGGGCGTGAACGGGTAAAAGGGCATCTCGTATGGACGGGCCATGTCCGGGCGCTCCCGGCGGAGCCTGATGACGGCCCCGTTGACGACCACGAAGGAGAGCAGGAAGAAGAGACTCGACATGTTGCCCGCGCTGGTCGTCGGCAGGACGACCCCGGCGAGCATGACGACGGAACTGGCAAGGATGGCACCGAAAGGCGTCCCGAACTGGTGGTGGATGCGGCCGGTGCGGGCCGGCAGCTGTCGTTCTCGTCCCATGGCGAACGCGACCCGCGAGGAGGCGATGACGACCGCGTTGAGCGCGGTGAGCGTGGAGAAGACGGCACCGAGCACGATGACCGCGCCGCCGTTACCGATGGCGGGCAGCGACGGCATGAACGCGGTCGCCGCGCGGGCAATGCCGGCCTCGCCGGCCTCGGCGAGACCGGCCGCACCGAGCGTGCCGATGGCGACCGTGACGACCGAGATGTAGACGAGCAGTGTCGCGACGAGGCTGATGAAGATTGCCCGCGGGATGTTCTGTCGCGGGTTCTCCACCTCCTCGGTGACCGTCGCGATGAGGTCGTACCCCTCGAAGGCGATGAACGTCAGCCCCATCGCCGGCAACACGGAGAAGGGACCGGAACCGGGGGTGAACAGCGGCTGGAACTCCGCGCCGGGGGCGAACAGCGGCGACGCGAC
>PXSB01000099.1 GCA_003023185.1 Halobacteriales archaeon QS_9_67_17
CGAGGACGTTCGGCCGCAGAACCCCGTCAAGCCGATGACGGCGACGGAGGTGAAGGTGAACGTCTCCATCCCGGAAGCGGCCCACCGTGCCGCGCAGACGGGTGCCGACGGCGTTGGTCTACTCCGGATGGAGCACATGATCCTCTCGACGAACAAGACGCCGGAGCGGTATCTCGAGGATCACGGCGAGGAGGCGTACGTCGAGCAGCTGGTCGAGGAGATCCGCGGCGTCGCCGACGAGTTCTATCCGCGACCGGTTCGCGTCCGGACACTCGATGCCCCCACCGACGAGTTCCGGCAATTGGAGGGTGGTGACGACGAGCCGCACGAACACAATCCGATGCTCGGCTACCGGGGGATTCGCCGCTCGCTCGACCGCCCGGAGCTGTTCGCCCACGAGCTGGAGGCGTTCCGCCGGCTGTTCGAAATGGGCTACGACAACGTCGAGGTGATGTTCCCGCTCGTCAACGACAGCGAGGACGTGATCCGGGCGCGACAGCAGATGGAGGAAGCCGGCATCGACCCCGAGAAGCGCAACTGGGGCGTGATGATAGAGACGCCCGCCTCGGCGCTCACCGTCGAGTCGATGTGCGAGGCGGGCATCGACTTCGCCTCCTTCGGCACGAACGACCTCACGCAGTACACGCTCGCGGTCGACCGCAACAACGAGAACGTCGCCGGCCGCTTCGACGAGCTTCACCCCGCCGTCCTCTCGCTCATCGGCGATGTCATCGAGACGTGCCGCGAGCACGACGTGGCGACGAGCATCTGTGGGCAGGCCGGCTCCAAGCCGGAGATGGTTCGCTTCCTCGTCAATGAGGGCGCCACCTCCATCTCGGCGAACATCGACGCGGTGCGTGACGTGCAACACGAGGTCAAGCGCGTCGAGCAGAAGCTCATCCTCGATTCAGTGAGATAGTGTTGGCGGGAGGACGGTGTTCAAATAAGCGGGGCGTCGCTCAGCCGGGAAACCGATTGGGCGGGACTGAACGGGGGCTTTCTACACTATTTTGCCTGCCTATCTTCCGGAGTCACTCTTAAATGAACACTACCCGCGTCCACATTCCGAAGCGTTTTCTCTCGGGAGCGACCCCTACGAGACAACTATGCAAGGCGGTGGCTCTGCAGACATGACGCTCGCGTTCGAGTTGGCGGCGCTGAAGCGACTCGCCGATCCGGAGGCCGTCTTCGCCGACGCCCGGACGTGGAGCGAGTACGTCGGCGTCGTCAGCGACAAGCCGACCTACGTCGTGACCAACTTCACGCGGAAGAACCGCATCCGACAGGACTTCTTCTCCGGGCCGCGGGGCAAGGAGGAGTCGCTCGACAACGTGCAACGCCAGTTCGACACGGACCGACACGTGTTCGTCGGCGTGCCGGACAGCGACGACCCCGACGTCGCGGAGTCGGTCGACTGGGAGTTCCTGGCCGTCGAGCAGGCGGCCGAGGCCGCCGAGTGGGAGCTCGGCGACCCGGAGGAGACCAGACAGCAGCGCGAGGGAGACGACGACCGAGACGACTGGCCGTAGATGAACGGCGTCGTCGCGCTCCGGGAGACGGTCGATAAGCTCGGCGGCCGCGCGGGTGCCGCGCTCGCCGCCCTGTTCACAGCCGTCGGCGTGGCGACGGTCGTGGCACAGCAGACAGTGATCGCGGCGTCCCGTCGGATCACGGCGGCCCAAGAGACCCCTGACAGTCAGTTCGTCGTCGACCCGGCGACCATCGAGACGCCGCTGTCGCTGGACCTCTCCTTCGGTGTCGCCGTGCTCGTCGTTCTCGGCGTCGCGGTCATCGCCGAGTACGCGGCCGTCGTGACGCTTCGCGTCGTCACGGGTGACTCGCTCGCGGCGGCGGCGGCGACGCGACGCGTCGGCCGAACGGTCGTCGTCGGCTTTCTGGTCGGAACGGTCGTGCGCGTGCTCGTCGGCGTCGGGCTGGCGGCGTTTCTCCTCCCAGGCGTGTTCTTCGCCGTGACGCTGCTGTTCGCCCATCCGGCAGTCGCAATCGACGATGCCGGCGTGAGGGAGGCACTCGCCACGGCGTGGTCGCTGGCGTCCGGTCGCTGGCTCGACGTTGCCGCCATCGTCTCACTGCTCGTCGTGCTGTATCTGACGCCGCGACTCGTCGGGTCGGTCGTGACAGGTGCGCCCGGCCTCCTCCTCGGCGGCGCCGTGACCGGCATCGGGAGTCTGCTCTCCTCTGGCGTCGTCGGGCGGGCGTATCTCGCCGCGAAGGAAGAGGAGAGCCGGGAGCAGACAGCCGCCGAGGCGGACCCGTACGACGCGCCGCTGGACGCGGACGACCTCGCCGAGCCGGAGTAGTTTTGTCCGGGCCGAGCGTTCAAGCGCGCATGACGGACGACATCGAAGTGGACGTCGAGGTAGAGGTCGAGGTGGACCGCGACGAACTGGAGATCGAACTCGGTGACCGACGCGAAGCGGAAGCCGAACTCGAAACGGACGACCTCGCCGTCGAGGTAGAAGTCGAGGTGGACGTGGAGCGGCAAGCGAGCGACGACGGGCACGAGTCAACGGATAGCGAGTAGCCGCGTCGACGACGGGCAGTGTTCAGATATGCGGGTCGTCGCTCGACCAAGTGACTGCGGTGAGTGGGACTGAAAGGGGCCGGTCGGTCGACGAAGCACGCCGACGCAAGGACCGCAGCGAGGCGCAGGCGACGAACGACCGGCCCCTTTCTACACCCAGTTGTCCTCCTGATCTCCGAACTTACTCTCGTCTAAATCCGACAGCGGGTAGACGCGCTTTTACATCCCGAGGCCGGAATAGACGTATGGCGGAGCCACGCGTGCCGGGCGGACGCGGCGAGGTGTTGGAGCTGCCGTGCGGCGAGGAGAAGTCGGTGTACGAACTTGACATGGGGATGCGCGGCTTCGATTGCGACTGCGGCGAGCGACACGCCGTCGTGGTCGATGTGCATCCGCTCTCGCGGTTCGTGCCGGAGTTTCTCGTTGACACGCTGCGGTCGGTCGTCGACACGACGACGGAAGGCGAGTTCTCGACGACGCATCTGATGGGTGTCGTGCTGGAGGAGTTCCCCGAGCGCGTGGTAGCGGCAGACGTGAGCGACGACGGCGAGGTCGGCTACGCGATGGTGTGGGCGACGGAGTTCGACTCGCGTCGCCTCCACGAGACGGCCGTCGAACTGCTCGTGGAACTGATGGAACACGCGGTGAGTCACGCTGACGACGAGAGCACCGTCGCGGAGTTCGAAGAGCAGATGCTCGAGTTCGACGTGACGGCGTTCGTCGAACAGTACCGGCGCGAGCGGAACTTCCAGAGCGAGCACGACTCGGCGGTCTGACCGCACGTGTGACACGCGCTGTCAGACGCATCGCGGGTCGGCGTGCGCCCGCCGTAACTCGATCCGGGGGGATCGAACGTCTGACGGATGTCTGACGGGTGTCTAAGTCGTTCGGGCTGGTGTGTATGTACATGCGCATACGCCGGGGCGAGTTCGAGCGCATCCGCTCGGTCGTCTCCGAGGCCGATCCGGACCAGCCGATGACGGCGAGTGAGCTACTCGCGCTGTTGGACGAACACGGCGAGGAGTTCGACAGCGCACACCAGATAGCGACGGTACTCGGCCGGCGTGCGGAACACGGCGACGTGGAGATCATCCGCGAGCAGCCGTACCGCTACCGGATCGACGGATCGTAACGGCGCTGTCCCCGACTATTTCCCCCGTATTTAAGTTAATTCGCTGGTAGATGGGTAGTATGTCACGCGATGTCGATAGACGCGAGTTCCTGACGCTCGCCGGAACCGCTGCCGGAGCGGCGACGCTGGCCGGCTGTTCCGGTGGCAACGAGACGGCAACCGAGACGAACGACGGGTCGACCGCGACGGACACCGAAGCGTCGGAGGAACTGCCGGAGCCGGAGACGCGAGAGGAGCATCTCCAGCGGACGAACCGGCTCGTTCACGACGACGCGCCGTGGATCTTCCTCAACCGCCAGTACAGCGTCTACGGCAAGTCCGCCGACATCGAGTGGGAGGCGCGTCGCGACGAGCGGATCGACGGCTACGCCATCGAACCCACGGGGAGCAAGTCGTCGGTGACGATCACACAGTCCAAGATGGATACGGGACTCGACCCACATGACCACCGCGAGACGACGACCGACAACATCGTCACGCAGGCGTACGAGGGACTGCTGGAGCGGGACCGCGAAGGAAAGGTCATCAATCAGTTGGCGACGGGCTACGAGCGACTCGAAGCCGGGCAGGTCCGGTTCGAACTCCGGTCGGGCGTCTCCTTCCACAGCGGCGACTCGCTCACCAAGGAGGATGTCGCCTTCTCCATCAACCGTATCGTCGACCCGGAGGCAGGCGACCTCGAAAGCTCGCAGTCCGACCAGCTTGCGGGGGTGACGGGTGCCGAGCCGGCAGACGGCGACAGCGCCGTCATCGTCAGTTCGGACGGCATCAATCCCGTCGTCTTCGCGCTGTTCGCGACGTACTGTGACATCGTGAACAAGTCGTGGATCGAGAGCAACGACACGGCGTACATCAACTCCAACATGGAGGGCACCGGGCCGTTCATGCTCGACACCTACGAGCAGGACGTACAGGTCGTCTTCGAGAGCTACGACGACTACTACATGGACGCCGCGCCGGCCGACCAGTTGACGATTCAGTCCGCCAGCGAGCCGTCGACGCGGGTGAACCAACTGCTCAACGACGAGACGGACATCATCGTCAACGTCCCGCCACAGAACATCTCGCAGATCCAGAACGCCGACAACGCGTCCATCAGCGCGGTGCCGAGCACGCGGATCATCTACAACGCGATGATCTACAACCGGGAACCCTTCGACTCCGTCGAGTTCCGGCAGGCGATGAACCATGCCGTCGATCTGGAGAGCATCGTGAGCAACGTGCTCGGCTCCTTCGGCGACCAGACCGGCCAGCCGACGCTGGAGGGGTTCACCGGCTACAATCCCGACCTCGACCCGTACCCGTACGACACGGACGAGGCAGAGCGGCTCGTCGAAGAGAGCGGCTACGCTGGCGCCGAGATCGAACTGCACACGCCCAGCGGTCGCTATCTGAAGGACCTCGAGATCTCGCAGGCAGTCGTCAGCTACATCGACGAGCTGGAGAACGTCTCCGCCAGCGTGAAACAGCGGGACTTCGGAACCCTCGTGGACGAGCTGGTCGGTGATTTGGAGGCGAGTCCCTCCTTCTATCTCATCGGGTGGGGGAACGCGGCGTTCGACGCGAGCCAGACTATCATCCCGCTATTGACGACCGGCGGGGCGCTCACCTCCTACAACAACGACCGGGTCGACGAGCTGATGGATCAGGCACAGAGCATGGGCGGCGAGAGCTGAATCCGGCCGTATGGGTTCGTTCGGCCGTTTCCTGCTGAAGCGCTCCCTGCAGGGGGTGGTAGTGATACTCGGCGTCATCAGCGTCCTGTTCGCGCTTCGGTACGTCACGCCGGGAAGCCCGGTCGACTTCATCGCGCCACTGGACGCCAGTGATGCAACCCGACGGCGCATCGCCGAGTCGCTCGGCCTCAATCAGCCGTTCTACGTCCAGTACGGCGACTACGTCGTCTCGCTGTTACAGGGCGAGATGGGCTACTCGTACCGTTCGCGGACGGCGGTCGCGCCTCGGGTGTTCGCGAAGCTGCCGGCGACGCTGGAGTTGGCCGTCGCGGCGACGGTCGTCGCGGTCATCCTCTCTATCCCGCTGGGTGTCATCAGCGCGACGCGACGCCACACCGGACCCGACTACGCCGCGACGGTGTTCTCGTTTCTGGGCATCTCGACGCCGAACTTCTGGCTGGGCGTCATGCTGGTCATCCTGTTCGCGGTGCAGTTCGGCGTGTTTCCGACCAGCGGCCGCCCCGTCGGTCTGCTCGACGCGCTCGGGCATCTGGTCGTCATCGCGGGCCCGGAGCGCGGCTGGGCGCTGCCGCTGAACGTCGGTCCCTTCCTCGCAGCCATGCAAAACTGGCTGTTGCACGTCACGTTACCGGCGATAACGCTGGGGACGTACTTCACGGCGCTCATCACCCGGCTGACGCGGTCGGGGATGCTCGACGAACTCGGGCAGGGCTACGTGCAGGCGGCCCGCGCGAAGGGGCTGCCGACGACGCTGGTGCGGTATCGACACGCGTTACGGAACACGCTAATACCGGTCATCACCGTCGTCGGCCTCCAGCTCGGGACGCTCATCGGTGGGGCCGTCATCACGGAGGCCGTGTTCGACTGGCCGGGGCTCGGCTCGCTCATCATCGACGCCATCAACAACCGCGACTGGCCGCTCATTCAGGGGAGTCTGGTCGTCATTGGGGCGGGCTTCGTGGTCGTGAACGTCGTGGTCGATGCGCTGTACGTGCGACTCAATCCGAGGGTGTTGGAATGATACGGCGCCTGCTCGATGCCGTGGCGGGCCGACTCTCGCCGCGGACGGTCCAGAATCTCCGCTCGGAGTTCGACACCAGCCCGCTCACGAAGATCGGGGTCGGCATCCTCGTGGTCGTCCTCGTGACGGCGGTGTTCGCGCCGCTGCTCGCCCCGTGGAACCCCGAGGCGCAGAACCTCGACAGGTCACAGCAGCCACCGCTGGGCTTTACGAGCGCGGAGAATCAGACGACACAGGAAACCGTCGACGGTGAGGTGCAACTGATCGAGGAGACGGTGCAGGTGAACGCGACCGTCACACACCCGCTCGGGACGGACGGCCTCGGCCGCGACATGCTGTCGCGCGTCGTCTACGGGGCGCGCACCTCGCTTGCCGTCGGCGTGCTCGGGACGCTGCTCGCGATGCTCGTCGGCGTCCCGGTTGGTCTCGTCGCCGGCTACTACAAGGGCCGGGTCGACGACGCGCTGATGCGGGTGGCGGACGTGAGTCTCGCGTTCCCGTCGCTCGTGCTCGCCATCGCGCTCGTCGGCCTGTTCGGACAGGCGGCCGTGGAGGTGCCGGACCCGCTGGTCACGACCGGCCTCGCCGCCGCAATACGCGGCATCGTCTCATTACCCGGTGGGCTGACGTATCCGACCGGGATGCCCGAGACGTTCACACTTCCCGGGACGGTCATCCTCGTCGTCGGCATCGTGAACTGGGTGTGGTTTGCGCGCGTGGCTCGCGGCGAGGCGCTCGGCGTGCGCGACGAGGAGTACGTGAAGGCGGCCCGGTCGCTCGGCGGATCCGACCAGTTCATCATCCGTCGGCACATCCTGCCGAACAGTATCACGCCCGTGCTCGTGCTCGCCACTATCCAGATTGCCGCCATCGTCCTGCTGGAGAGTGCGCTCTCCTTCCTCGGCTTCTCGGGGACGACCCTCTCGTGGGGCTTCGACATCGCACAGGGTCGGCAGTACCAGACGACGTCGTGGTGGATCGCCGCCATGCCCGGCCTCGCCATCGTGCTCACGGTCATCGGTATCAATCTCGTCGGTGACTGGCTCCGCGACGCGCTCGACCCCGGTATCGAGGGCGAAGGAGGTGGCGTCTGATGCGCGACCTCCTGCGCGTCGAGGGGCTGTCGACCCGATTCTTCACCGGCGAGGGACAGGTGAACGCGGTCGAATCGGTCGACTTCACCGTTCGCCGGGGCGAGATCCTCGGCATCGTCGGGGAGTCGGGCTCGGGCAAGTCCGTCACCGCGCTGTCGCTGCTGGACCTCGTCGAGTCGCCCGGCGAGGTCACGGCGGGGCAGTTGTGGCTCCGCGACGCTGATCTCGCCGACGAGTTCCCCGAGGCTGCCGACGGGTCGTTCGTCGACCTGCGCGAACTGCCCGAACGGGTCCGACGGTCGCTGCGCGGTCCCACCTTCAGCATGATATTTCAGGACCCGATGAGCAGTTTCAATCCGTCGCTGACCGTCGGCGAGCAGATAGCCGAGGCGGTGGAGGTGCAGCGACGTGCCAACGCGAACCCGCGGTCTACCCGCTCGCGCACGGAAGGGTACGGCCTCGGCTCGTACGTCGTCGACGGATTGCTCCCGAACCGCGATTACACGGGAGAAGAGAGCCACGACCGAGCGGTCGAACTGCTCGAACGAGTGGGCATTCCCGACCCCGAAAAGCGGGTCGACGAGTACCCCCACGAGTTCTCCGGTGGCATGTTGCAGCGCGCGATGATCGCACAGGCGCTGGCCGGCGAGCCGGACCTGCTCGTCGCCGACGAGCCGACGACGGCACTCGACGTGACGATACAGGCACAGATCCTCGAACTGCTGCGCGACATTCAGGCCGACCGAGAGATGAGTATCCTGCTCATCACGCACGACTTGGGCGTCATCGCGCGGATGTGTGACCGCGTGGCAGTGATGTACGCGGGCCAGATCGTGGAGCGGGGGACGCTGGAAGACGTGTTCGACGACCCAGTCCACCCGTACACGGAGGGGCTCATCGGCTCGATTCCGGACCTCGACGACCCCGCGCCGCGGCTGCAACCGATAGAGGGCAACGTCCCCAGTCTGCTCGACGACGAGATGCCGCGCGGCTGTTACTTCGCCGACCGGTGTCCGAAGGCGATGGCGGCGTGTCTTGAGCCACAGGCGGAGCGGTCGGTCGGCGGGAAGGAGCACGCCGCCCGCTGCGTGCTCGTCGACAGCGAGTACGACGAGCGCGACGCTCTCTCCGAGGATCACCCCGAGCACGATGCGGTTGCCGATGGCCGGGGTGACGACGCGTGAGCGCCGACCCGCTGCTCGAAGTCGCCGACCTGAAGAAGTACTACACCGACGACATCGGGCTGGTAGACCGCGTTCTCGGCACGGAGACGACTGACGTACAGGCCGTCGACGGGGTGAGCTTCAGCGTCCAGCGCGGCGAGACGCTCGGTCTCGTCGGAGAGTCCGGCTGCGGGAAGTCCACGACCGGCGAGACGCTCCTCGCGCTGGAGGAGGCGACCGACGGTGACGTGCGCTTCGACGGCGCGAGCGTCTTCGAGATGTCCGACGACGCCCGCACCGAGTTCCGCCAGCGCGCGCAGGTGGTGTTTCAAGACCCCTTCTCCAGTCTCGACCCGCGGATGACCGCCGGCGAGGCCATCGCGGAGCCACTGGTCGTCCACGACATCGGGGACAGCGAGACGCGCCGAGCGCAGGCGAAGGAGCTACTGGAACGGGTCGGCCTCGCGGCCGATCAGGTTGACCGATACCCACACGAGTTCTCGGGAGGGCAGCGTCAGCGCATCGGCATCGCCCGCGCGCTCGCGCTCGACCCGGAGTTTCTCGTGCTCGACGAGCCGGGGAGCGCGCTCGACGTGAGCGTGCAGGCGCAGATACTCAATCTGCTCGAAGACCTGCAGGAGGAGTTCGGGCTGACCTACCTTTTCATCGCACACGACCTGAGCGTCATCCGGCACATCTGTGACCGCGTCGCCGTCATGTATCTCGGCGAAATCGTCGAACGGGGGCCGGTCGACGCCATCTTCGAGTCGCCACAGCACCCCTACACGGAGAAACTGCTGGAGAGTGTCCCTCGCGCGGACACGAGCGAGCGAGGCCGCCGGGTCGATGCGCTGGAGGGCGACGTGCCCTCGCCGCGCGACCCGCCCGCAGGCTGTCGGTTCCACACCCGGTGTCCGTACGCGCGGGAGGCGTGTCGCGCCGGCGCGCCCGACGACTACGACGCCGAGACGGCGGGCCAGCAGGTGGCGTGTTTCCGCGCGCTCGACGACCACCCGTACTGGGAGAGTGACCCAATCGAGCGCGCGGCGGCGAGCGACGACGAGCGACTCCACACCGACGACTGACGGCTCCGGACGGGAACGTTTTCCACGACGGCCATCCCAGAGGGGGTGTGACCGAAGAGAGCGAGCCGACGAGCGGCCCGGCGTTTGCCGACCTCGGAGCGGGCGCGGCCATCCGCGAACACTGGGACGACCTCGTCGACGACATGGAGACGACGGCTGCGGAGTTCCGCGAGGCGGGGTGGGAGACGCTTGAACTCCACCCCGGCGACGTGACGGTCGTCACACGGAGCAACCGCGGCTTCGACGTGCTCGTCCCCGACGACGAGTTCGAGCGACTGCGCGAGTTAGTCGCCGACGCCGACTTCACCGACCACGACGTGTATCGCGCCGAGGCGGGTATCACCTTCCTCATGGTCGTGCTGAAAGCTCCCGACGCGGAGCGGGCGATCTGCTGTCCGCTCTACTACGGCGAGGACGACGCCGACACGCTCCGTGATCTCGCCGCGGCGGACGGGGCGCTGTGGACACACGTCCGTCGGCTCTCGGAGGAGTACGTCCACCTCCGCCACGACGATCCGGAACCGTTCCTCCCCGAGTAGTAGTGTTCAGCGAAGAGTGACTCTGGAGACGAGTCGGCTGCCGACGTGTAGAAAGCCCCCGGTCGCTCGACCGTCTGCTCGCGGCCGACGGCCGCTCGCACGGCCCGTGGCGGCTTCG
>PXSB01000100.1 GCA_003023185.1 Halobacteriales archaeon QS_9_67_17
GTTCCCGACAGCGCCGAGCGAGCCTTCGGTGCACACGATGCGTTCGAGCGCGACGGCGACGCGTTCGTGGTGACGACGACGGCCTTCGACGGCCGGGTGACCGCCAGCGAGGCCTCCGACTGGGCGAACCGCTACACGGTGACGGTACGCGCCCCGATGCTCTCGGCGGTGACCGTCGAAGAGGTCGGGCCTGACCTCGAATCCGGCTGGTTCGACACCTTCGAGCGCCGACTGGAGGACGCGCCCGGCGCGGTCCGCGACCGCGTCGAACTCGCCGCGTTCGACCTCCGACGGGACGGCCCGGATGCCGTCGTCACCTTCGGCTTCGAGTGGGGCAACGCCGACCGCGCGCCCGACATCGCGAAGGCGCTGGCCGAATACGTCGAAGGGACGTACATGGAGGGGATCGTGCCGGGCTTCGACTATCGGGAGCCCGTCGACTCGATGCTCTCTGCGGGGAGTCTGGGTGACGGTGCCGGCGGAACGCCGCTGTAACACGATACGGCGGCGTAGCGCCGTATCAGGTCGAGCTTCCTGAACTCAGTCGTGCCGGAAGGTCCGGGTGCCGGTGAACGCCATCGCCATGTCGTGTTCGTCGGCGGCGGCGATCACGTCCTCGTCGTTGACGGAGCCGCCGGGCTGGACGACCGCCTCGATCCCCGCGTCGGCGGCCTCCTCGACGCCGTCCGGGAACGGGAAGAAGGCGTCCGACGCCATCACGGCACCGTCGGCGTGCTTCCCGTCGGCGTGTTCGTCGGCCTTCATCGCCGCGAGTCGGACGGCGTCGACTCGGGACACCTGTCCCATGCCGATCCCGACCGTCTCGGTGCCGTCGGCAAACAGGATGGCGTTCGACTTCACGTGTTTGAGCACGCGCCACGCGAACAGCATGGTTTCGAGTTCGTCGTCGGTCGGCTCGCGCTCCGTGACGACGTCGAGGTCGTCGCTACTGGGTGCCCACCGGTCGCGCTCCTGCACGAGACGCCCGCCGACGAGCGGCTTCTCCGTCAATCGCTCGACAGCTTTGGTGTCGTCGCCGAAGCCGCTGTCCCCGACGGCGAGCACACGGAGGTCGTCCTCGCCGGTGAGCACGTCCAGCGCCGCGTCCGTGTAGCCGGGGGCGACGACGACTTCCTTGAACGAGTCGACGACCTGCTCGGCGGTCGCAGCGTCGCACTCGCGGTTGAGCGCGACGATACCGCCGAAGGCGCTCATCGCGTCCGTCGCGAGCGCGTCGGCGTACGCGTCGGCCAGCGTATCGGCCGTCGCACAGCCGGCCGGGTTGGTGTGCTTGATGACCGCGGCGGCCGGCTCGTCGAACTCCTTCACCAGATCCAGCGCGGCGTCGGCGTCGTTGTAGTTGTTGTACGAGAGGTTCTTCGCGCCCTCGTTCAGCTGTGGGGCGGTGACGACGTTCGCCTCCTCGCAACCGGAATCGGCGTACAGCGCCGCGTCCTGATGCGGGTTCTCGCCGTAGCGGAGGTCGGCCGCGAACGCCTCGCCGGTGAGCCGGCGGGCCGGGAACACGCCGCCGTCGTCGCCGTCGACCGTCACCTCGCCGTCCGCGACGGTGACGCGATACGCGGTGAACTCCCCCTTGCGGAGGACGCGCCGCTTGAGCGTCGCTTCGTCGTCGTCCTCGAACACCGGGATCGGCTCTTGGGTGACGATTGGCCCGCCGTCGACCGTCTCGTCGACGACGTGGACCGTACAGCCGGTGACGCTGACGCCCGATTCGAGTACCTGCTCGTGAGCGTCGATGCCGGAAAACGACGGCAACAGCGAGGGGTGGACGTTCAGCGTCGTCGGGACGCGGTCGAGGAACTCCTCGGTCAACACCCGCATGTACCCGTCGAGCAGCAGCAGGTCGAACTCGTAGCCGTCGAGTCCGTCGAGCACGCGCTCCTCGTGGACCTCGCGGGGTTCGTCCTCCTCGCGGACGGCCACCTCGGTCGGGATGTTGCGCTCGGCGGCGTCCTCCAGCACGGGCGCACCCTCTTCGTTCGACATCACGACCGCAAACTCCACCTCCTCGACGACATCGGCGATGTGGAGGAGGTTCCGCCCGCGGTTCGAAGCCATTCCGGCGACTCGCATACGCGGTACCCAACTCCGGTCGCGCAAAGTAGTTGCGGTCCCACTCCGACGACTGTACGTATTCGTGTATAGATACGCGCCGCTCGTCCGGCTACGTCCCCGAGAGTATGCACGGCTGTGCGTCACGGACCGACACGCCTTTGCCGCCACTGGCTACAGGTAAGGTATGGAGAGACCCGCCGTGGAGGCCGTCTCGCCGCTGGACGGCCGGTACGCCCGCTACACGGAGCCGCTCGTCGAGTACGCGGGCGAGGCCGCGCTGATGCGCGCTCGCGTCCGCATCGAGGCCGAGTATCTGCTCGCGCTCGCGGACCTCGGAGACACGCTCGATCTCGACGGGGAGACGCGCGAGCGACTGCGCGACCGCTACGAGTCCTTCGACGCCGACGACGCGGCCGTCATCAAGCAGATAGAGACGGACGGGTGGCGGGGCCACGCCCCGACCAATCACGACGTGAAGGCGGTCGAGTACTTCGTGCGCGAGGCTGTCCCGGAGGACGCACGGCCGCTCGTCCACTTCGGTCTCACCAGCGAGGACGTGAACAACCTCGCCCAGCGACTGCTCGTCAAGCCCGCCGTCGAGGCGGTGCTCGTCCCCCGACTGCGCGACCTGCGCGACGCGCTCGCCGAGATGGCCCGCGACCACCGCGACGTGGCGATGCTCGCGCGCACGCACGGACAGCCCGCGACCCCAACGACGTTCGGCAAGGAGATGGCCGTCTACGCAGCCCGACTCGGCCGCGCGGTCGGCGCGGTCGAACGCGCCGCGGACGACCTCGCCGGCAAACTCGCCGGTGCGTCGGGTACCTACGCCGCCCACCACGCCGCCTACCCGGATGTCGACTGGCCCGCCTTCTCGCGGGAGTTCGTCGCGTCACTCGGTCTCGACCACCAGCCGCTCTCGACGCAGGTGAACCCCTGTGACGACCTCCAGACGCTGTTCGACGCCCTCCGCAACGCCAACAACGTCCTCCTCGACTTGGACCGCGACGTGTGGCTCTACGTCTCCCAGCGCTACCTCGGACAGGAGGCCGTCGAGGGCGAGACCGGCTCCTCGACGATGCCCCACAAGGTGAACCCCATCGACTTCGAGAACAGCGAGGGGAACCTCTCGAAGGCCAACTCGGATCTCGTCTTCCTCGGCGACTACGTCACCACCTCGCGGCTCCAGCGCGACCTCTCGGACTCGACCGTCAAGCGGAACATCGGCGCGGCGCTGGCCCACTGTCTCATCGGCTACGAGAAGACCGCCACCGGACTCGGGAAGGTAACCCCAAACGAGCAGGTCATGCGCGAGGAGTTGGAATCGAACCCCGATGTCATCGGCGAGGCCGTCCAGACCATCCTCCGTCGGGAGGGCCACGGCGACGCCTACGAGCGCGTGAAGGAACTGACCCGCGGCGAGCGCGTCACGCTCGACGACTTCCGCGAGCTGTTCGACGAGCTGGACGTGGACGAG
>PXSB01000101.1 GCA_003023185.1 Halobacteriales archaeon QS_9_67_17
CGTACAGCGCGACGTTGCCGATGACGATGTTCTCCTCCGGCTCGTAAGGGGCGTCGGCCGGCGTCTCGATGAACAGCTTCCCGCCCGAGAGGCCCTTGCCGACGTAGTCGTTGCCCGAGCCGGTGAGCCGCATGGAGACGCCGGGTGCGAGGAACGCGCCGAAGCTCTGGCCCGCGACGCCGGTGAAGTCGATCTTCACCGTGTCCGCCGGCAGGCCGTCGCCGCCGTGACGCTTGGAGATGCGGTTCGAGAGCGTCGCCCCGACCGCGCGGTGTTCGTTGCTGATCTCCCGGTCGAGATGGACGGGATCGCCCCGCTCGATGGCGGTCTCGGCCGCGTCGAGCAGCTCCCAGTCGAGTTGCTCGCTCACCTCGTGAGTCTGTGACTCCGTCTTGGTGCGCTGGTCGCCGGGCGCGCTTGCGACGACAGCAGAGAGGTCGAGCTTGCGCGCCTTCTCCTGTGAGATATCCGTGCGCTGGTCGAGATGCTCGGCGCGACCGACCATCTCCTCGACGCTCGTAAAGCCAAGCTCGGCCATTATTTCGCGTAGCTCCTGCGCGATGAACGTCATGTAGTTGATGACGTGCTGTGGCTGGCCGGGGAACCGCTCGCGGAGGACGCCCCGCTGGGTGGCGACGCCGACCGGACAGGTGTTCTCGTGACACTGCCGGGCCATCACACAGCCGGAGGTGACGAGCGGCGCGGTGCCGAACACGTACCTCTCGGCACCCAGCAGGGCGGCGACGGCCACGTCGCGACCGGTCTTCATCCCGCCGTCGACGCTGACCTGAATGCGCGAGCGCAGGTCCGTCGACCGGAGCATCTGGTTCGCCTCTGCGAGGCCAAGTTCCCACGGCAGCCCCGCGTTCTTGATGCTCGTCTTCGGCGACGCGCCGGTGCCGCCGGAGTGACCGGAGATGTGGACCACGTCGGCGTTCGCTTTCGCGACGCCCGCGGCGATGGTGCCGATGCCCGCCTCAGCGACGAGCTTGACGTTGATATCCGCCTCCGGATTCGCCGCCTTCAGGTCGTGGATTAGCTGTTTCAGGTCCTCGATGGAGTAGATGTCGTGGAGCGGCGGCGGCGAGATGAGACCGACGCCCGGCGTTGAGAACCGAACGTGTGCGATCATCTCGTTCACCTTCTCGCCGGGCAGGTGGCCGCCTTCGCCGGGCTTGGAGCCCTGCGCCATCTTGATCTGTACCTCCTCGGCGTTGGCGAGATACTCGGAGGTGACGCCGAAGCGACCGGAGGCGACCTGCTTCGAGGCGGACTCCTTCTCGGTGTCGAACCGCTCCGGCGGCTCGCCGCCCTCGCCGGTGCCGGATTTCGCACCCAGCCGGTTCATGGCGACGGCGTTGTTCTCGTGGGCCTCCGGCGAGAGCGAGCCGAGCGACATCGGGGCGGTGGCGAATCGCTGCACGATGTCTTCCACCGGCTCGACATCCGCGACGGGGACGGGGTCGCGGTCGGAGTCGAGTTCAAGCAGGCCGCGCAGGCTGTGGAGCTGCTCCGTCTGCTCGTTCATTAGCGAGGCGAACTCCTGATACTGCTCGTAGTCGCCCTCGCGGACGGCCTGCTGGAGCGTTCCGACGGATTCGGGGTTCCACTCGTGGAACATCCCCGACGAGCGGTGTTCGTACTCGCCCTGATGTTCGAGATCGACGGCCTCGTCCGTGCGGTCGAACGCGACCGCGTGTCGCTCGCGGAGATCGCGTTCGAGGTCGTCGATGTCGATCCCCTCGGTGCGGGCGGGCGTCCCCTCGAAGTACTCGGCGACGAGATCCGAGTCGAGACCGACGGCCTCGAAGATCTGTGCGCCCTGATAGCTCTCCACCGTCGAGATACCCATCTTCGCCATCGTCTTCAACACGCCGTCCTCCAGCGCCTCGATGTACGCGCCGATGGCGTCCGCCTCGTCGGCCCCGTCCGGCCCGGCGACGGCGTCGGCGACGGTCTGGTAGGCGAGATACGGGTTGACCGCGCCCGCGCCAAAGCCGATGCAGGCGGCCATGTGGTGGACCTCTCGCGGCTCACCGGATTCGAGGACGATCTCGACCCGGTTGCGGAGACCGTTGCGAACGAGGTGGTGGTGGACGCCGCCGACCGCCAGCAGCGACGGAATCGGGAGCCGGTCCTTCCCCGCGCGGCGGTCCGAGAGCACGATCACGTCGTGGTCCTTGGCGGCGACGGTGGCGTCCATCCGCGCCTGTCGGACGGCCGACTCGAAGCTCTCGCCCCACTCGTAGGTGATGTCTATCGTCGTCGCCGAGAGCCCGTTCACGCCGTCGCTGCCGTCGAGATCCTTCACCGCTTCCGTCTCGGCGTCCGTCAGGATGGGCGACTCCGCGACGACCTGTCTGGCGTGTTCCGGCGTCTCGTCCAGCAGGTTGCGCTGGTTGCCGAGCCGCGTCTCCATCGAGGTGACCATCTCCTCGCGGATGTAATCGAGCGGCGGGTTCGACACCTGCGCGAACAGCTGTTTGAAGTACGAAAAGAGGGGACGGTTGAACTCCGAGAGCACCGACAGCGGCGTGTCGTCACCCATCGAGCCGACGGGGTCCTTCCCGTCGCGGGCCATCGGCTCGATCATGTGCTCTAACTCGTCGCGAGTGTAGCCGAACATCGCCTGCTGTGAGCGAATGTTCCCCACCTCGCCGCGGGGCGCACGCTCGTCGTGGCCCGCGAGGTCGTCGAGCCGAACCTGTTGGTCGTCGACCCACTCGCCGTACTGCTCGTCCACGAGCCCGTCGAACACCTCGTCGTCCGGGACGACCCGTCCCTCGTCGGGGTCGACGAGAAACAGCTGGCCGGGGGAGAGCCGGCCACGCTCGACGATCTCGCTCGGGTCGTGGTCGAGCGCGCCGGCCTCGCTGGCCATGACGAGCGTATTGTCGGCCGTCACGTCGTACCGACAGGGGCGCAGGCCGTTGCGGTCGAGGACGGCACCGATACGGTCGCCGTCGGTCGCACAGACGAGCGCGGGACCGTCCCACGGCTCGACGAGCGACGCGTGGTAATCGTAGAACTCGCGGCGCTCCTCGGTGACGCGGTTCGCCTCGCCGCGCCACGCCTCCGGGATGAGCATCAGCAGTTCGAGCGCGTTGTCGACGCTGGCGGTGTCGGACTGGCCCGGGTCGTCGATGATCGGCTTGACCGTGTCGACGTCGAGGTCCTCGTGGGCGATGTCCGTCTCCCGCGCCCGCATCCAGTTGATGTTCCCCTTGATCGTGTTGAACTCGCCGTTGTGGATGACGTTGCGGTACGGGTGTGCGAGATGCCACGCGCCGAGGGTGTTCGTCGAGAACCGCGCGTGGACCATCGCGAACGTCGACGTGAACCGCTCGTCGGTCAGCTCCGGGTAGTAGGTCGGCAACTGGTCGGCCTTGAGGAGCCCCTTGTAGACGACCGTCTTGCGGTCGAGCGAGCAGACGTAAAAGCGGGCGCTGCCGGCCGGCCCCTCCGCTTCGATACGGTTCTCGGCGGCGCGACGCGCCTCGTAGAGCCGGCGGTCGAAGGCGTCGCCGTCCATCTCCTCGGTCGGCGCGACGAACACCTGCTGTACGTCCGGTTCGGATTCGAGCGCGGTGGGACCGAGGTCGGCGTTGTCGGTCGGGACTTCGCGCCACGCCAGCACGTCGAGGCCGTGGTCTGCGAATGCCGTGGCGACCACGTCGCGGAGGCCCGCCGCGGTTTCGTCGTCGGTCGGCATGAACACGGTGCCAACAGCGTACTCGCGGGCCGGCGGCAGGTCGACATCCAGTTCGTCGCGATAGAATTCGTCTGGAATCTGGAGGAGAATCCCCGCGCCGTCGCCGGTGTTCTGGTCGGCCCCCGTCGTGCCGCGGTGTTCGAGGTTCTCGAGTAGCTGTAACCCGTCAGATACGGGCTCGTGGCTCCGGCCACCGTCGAGGTCGAACACCACTCCGACCCCGCAGTTGGACCGGTCGTCTTCCGGATTCGCGAGCAGTTCGCTCGCGTCCCCAGCGTGCTCAGACATACGTAATACTGGGTCTGGAGTCACTTATGACACTTCCCCTCAAACGGTAAGGGGTGATACATCCCACATAAGGGGCCTTATATATCGTGCCGCATCTTACATGATGCTTGTGTCGTTCCAGAACGAGCAATCGTCGCGGACAGGATGAAACGCGAAAGAGCGTGGAGCAGTCAGCGGTTTTGAGGAACTACTATATAATGGTACCCAGCAGCTGTGGGCCTGACATGTCACAAGTCACTCATGGCTAATTTCTATTATAAAGTTCATCAAGAGTGTCGGAATGGACTGATTCCAACTTCTCCATGTCCTTGTGAGGATTCCACTCGTATACATTTCCAGATACCTCTTCAACGACAAGTTCCTTGTCAATGAGCTTGTGCAGGGATGTCCACACTGTTGACTCCATATTCCTACCAACCAACGAATCTCATCAAATTGCATTGGTTCGTCGGTGTTGAACAACGACTCTGCAATCTCGTGTTGAGACACGCTAACCTCCTGACTCTGGCTTGCGGAACACGAGAATCTCCTCGGGAAGTTGCTCACCCTTCCCTGTCGTCGCGTGTAGCGACCGCCAGTGTTTGATACCCTCTACTTCAAATCCAACTCGCTCTTGAGCGAGCTCGCCCAGAATCTCACCTGTGGCAATCTCTACTTGCCAATACGATGCTTGGTCGGCCACCACGTACGCACCTTTTCCTCCTTCGTTCATCAGCTCAAATAACTCCTCAAAGTGTCGCTGCATCCCACCAAAGTACTCCTCGACAACGCGCGGGTAGTACTGTCCAAATCCATGTGTGATGTCTTCTTCTTTCAAAATCTGCTCCATCTCTGAGACAATTGCGTCAATGCGGTCATTCTCACGAATGTTGGTACGCTCCCCGTCGTCGTCATCAACGTAGATGTTCTTTGTGTTCGACCGTAGATTCTGTTTCTTGATCTTTTGTAGGTCTTGGTTATCTTCGAGAATTCCCATCCAAACGAGTTCAAGCCGTTGCGCACGCGTGTAGTCGTGTTCCGCAGGGTAAGGGGGCGACGTGATGACGTAATCAATTCCACCGTACTCGTTGAACAACTCGGATTCGTCGCGTAGTGTTTTACCGAGGGTGCGTGCGTCTGCAAGTAATACCTCGGTGTCCGCGGGTACGAACTCGCCATCGTCCACAGTATCTTGTACACGGCGCAGGTCGCGCTCTATCTTGTCCAGCTTGTTCGAGAAGATAGCGTGGACGTCCCTGTCATCAGGGCCTGAGACCTTGTAGGGTTCTGGCCCAAAGCCAATATTCGCCACGTCTTCGGGGAGAATCGCGATCATCGCCAACCGAATCAATTCTGTCGCGTCATCGTCGGGCAGTTGCTCAACTTCGTGACGAAGCACCAGCATCTTGTGCATCACCTCTTCGGGGAGCCAATCCTTCGGCGTCTTCTCGGGTTCCGAGAGGTCGTATTTGGAGAGGTCAACGTCGCGCTGTACAGCGTCCTCACCAAACGCGTCCAGTATCTGGTTGCCCTCACTTGATATCTCGTCGAACACAGGTTTCACTGTGGCGAGCAACTCATCGGCTCGCTCTCGAAATACATCGACATCGACATTCCAGTCGGTTTTACACTGTCCCGCGAGCACGCTGGCTGGCGATACATCAGTTCCTATCGAGTCGATCCCGAGTTTCTTCGCGGTGACGGTCGTTGTCCCTGTGCCATTGAACGGATCGAGTATTAGGTCGTTCTGCGTGATGCTGAACTCGTCGGCAAGTTCGGTGATGACTCTATCCGAGTACGCGAAGACAAATCGGTACCAGTCGTGGATATCGGTGTCGTCGAGACGTGCAACGTTGCTCTTGTGTTCCAAGGTAACTTCCTCAGTTGTTCTATCACACGGCATGGTGCTGATAGTGTTTTATGATTCGATGACTTTTGATATCTTCGACACTAATACCAAGCGTATTCAAAGACTAACGGAAGTAAAATTCACAAATAAGTCAAACCGGAAGGGGTGATTTACCGGAGCCACGAGAAGCACGGGTAATGAGTACTGAGGATGAAGACTTCCGAGCACAAAAGCGCCTATTCAAGGCACTCAACTCCGAGCTCCGTCTCCGCCTACTCTACCGTCTCACTGAGGGGCCTGTAGCAGCGCCAGACGTAGCCGACGACTTCGATGTAACGTCCGAGACCATCGTGAACAACCTCAATGAGTTAGAAGATACTGGGTTCGCGGAGTCGAAAGAGGTGCGTGGACCGGGCGGCCGACCACGGAAAGAGTTCATGCTAGCTGGGGATGGCGGCGTACGGTTAGAGATGGAGATCGTTGAGGACGAGTACTTCTTCGAGTTCGACACGGTCGACATTCAACGATAGGTTGCTGCTCAACGTTTTATCAAGGATTTCTTCGACGCTACTATCGGGATTATTCAAAGTTGTCCATCGGATATCTTTACAGAAATATTAAATCGACCACATGTTTAGCACTCTCCTTGGTTTCTGCCTATGCGCAATGGGCAAGTACGAAGACACTATCGTCCGCGTGTTCGAGAACAAGCTTGATGAAGGGTACAGCACTGATGGAGAAGTCCCGTTCGACCGTGACGACATCGAAGACGCGTTGGATGAGCTCGAACTCACGGTGAAGAATGTGCCAGATATCCCGTACGCGTACCGGTCGCGACGCTCGCTGCCTGATCACATTGAGCAGCACGGATACAACGCCATCATCCTTGACGACAGCATTGAGGGTGCTGATGCGACGTATCTATTCACAAAGCGGGAGCAGTTGATTCACGTCCCTGACGAGTACGATGAGGTACACCGGACATCGATAGGCGAGTTGCCCGAACCAGTCCGCGAATACATTGGAAAAGACGAACAAGGCGTGCTAACGCAGGTACGGTACGCTGGACTACTGGATGATTTTACGAGGCTTGACGCGTACCATCTACAGTCACACATGCGGTTCCGTGTGAACTCTCGTGAGGCCGAGCTAGACGATCTTTACATCGGCGTTGACGAGGAGGGACATGACCACGCGCTTGCGGTCGAAGCAAAGGGGGTTGGTGAAACCCTGAACAAGAACCAACTGATTCGGAATACCCGTGGCATTGAGCAGAAGATCACGTATCCTGATTCGGTACGTACGCTCGCGGTGAAGCTGGACGAGGACGGTTATTTCTACCTTTTTGAGTTTGACATCCACGAGGTTGATGGAGAAGATCGCGTTGAGATAGAGCGCGTCTGGCAGTATAAATTCTCTGAGAACACATCGGAGGAAGCGACGCTGGAGGATCACTGACCACACGGCGAACGAACTGCCAGACGACCTGAATTGTGTATATACGTAGTTTAGTAGTTCTTTGCAAAGTACGCCGTCTCGACCGCCTCGTCGCCACAGACGCCACACGTCTCGTGTACGGGGTCCGTCTCCTCGTCCAGCGGGAGCATGACGATCTCCGCGGAGATCTGATCTTTGATCTCGGTCTCGCAGGCCTCCTCGCCACACCAGCCGGTCTTCACGTAGCCACCGTGCTGGCCGATGGTGCCGAGGATCTCGCTGCGGCCGTGCGCCTCGCGGATGTTCTCTTCGAGATTCTCCTCGGCGTTGGCGTACAGTTTCGCGTACACCGTGTCCAGCGCGTCCTCGGTTGCCGCGACGAGCTCCTCGCGGGCGGCGACTTCCTCCGCGCCGTCGGGCCGGTGGACCATCGTGACCTCCCCGTCCTCGACCTCGTTGGGCCCGACCTCGATGCGGAGCGGTGTCCCCTTCAGTTCCCACTCGTTGAACTTGAAGCCGGGATTGCGCTCGTCGCGGTCGTCGAGGCGAACCCGGACGCCGGCCTCGTCGAGGTCGGCGTACAGCCCCTCGCAGTAGTCGAGCACGTCCTCGCGGGTGTCCTCCTGCCAGATGGGGACGATGACGACCTGTTCGGGCGCGACCGTGGGCGGGAGGACGAGCCCTTGGTCGTCGGAGTGGGTCATGATGAGACCGCCGAGCGCGCGCCACGAGAGGCCCCACGACGCGGTGTGGGCGACCTGTTCTTCCTCGTCCTCGTCGCGGTAGGTGAGGTCGTACGCCTCCGCGAAGCTCGTGCCGAGATAGTGGCTGGTGGACGCCTGCAGCGACTTCCCGTCGGGCATCAGCGTCTCGACGGTGGTCGTGGTGTCGCCGCCGGGGAACTTGTCGTGTTCCGGCTTGCGCCCCTTCAGACCAGGCATGGCGAGCACGTCCTCGTAGAGCCGGTGATACTGGTCGAGCCGCGTCATCGTCTCCTCCCACGCTTCCGCTCGTGTCTCGTGGGCGGTGTGGCCCTCCTGCCAGCGGAACTCCTTCGTGCGGAAGAACGGCTTCGTGTCCGTCGCCTCCCAGCGCACGACCGAACACCACTGGTTCAGGCGGAGCGGGAGGTCGCGGTGCGACCGCGTCCACTGGGCCATGTACGGCGTGATGATCGACTCCGAGGTGGGTCGGACGGCGAGTCGCTCCTCCAGTTCGTCGTGGCCGCCGTGGGTCACCCACGCCACCTCCGGGTCGAACCCCTCGACGATGTCCGACTCGCGCTCCAGATACGACTCGGGGATCATCATCGGGAAGTAGGCGTTCTGCACGCCCGTCTCCTTGAACCAGCCGTCGAGATGCGATCTGAGTCGCTCCCACACGGCGTAGCCGCGCGGCCGGACGACGATGAACCCGCCCATCGGCGCGTAGTCGGCGAGTTCGGCCTTCTGGACGACCTCCGCGTACCAGTTGCCGGGGTTGTACTCCTTCTGCTCGGTGATGCCGAGCTCCTGTTCGCTCTCGGTGTCGCTCATACGGGTATCTGTCTCGTCGGTCGCTTAAACACGGTGCGTTTCCGGCCCGGCGAGGACGGCGAGCGGGATAGCTACGAGCCACCCGGCGGGCGACGTGGACGGACGACGAGGCGGCCGCGCCCGGACATGGCTGGAGACGAGGTCCAACCGTGATTAACTCCGGCGCATCCACGCGAGGGAGTCACACACCGTCGGCACCGATTTGGGCACCCGCCCCGACGGCGAGACCATGCAACGGGTCGACCTGACGCCCGACGACGCGGCCGAACTCACCGCCCTGTTCGAGGAGTACGACTGGTGGGCCGACCGCACAGAGTCGGACGTACGTGAGGCACTGGCGAACTCCGTCGCTGTCGGCATCCGCGACGACGGTAAACTCGTGGCTGCCGCGCGCGTCGTCACCGACGGCGTCTACTACGCGAAACTGCACGACGTGATCGTCACGGCCGACCGGCGCGGTGAGGGCATCGGCACCCGACTCCTCGATGCCGTGTTCGACCACCCCGCGCTCGATGACGTGTTCTGCTCGGTCACCTGCCGTGCGGGACTCGTCGACTTCTACGAGCGGGCGGGCTTCGAGCCGTATCCGAGCCCGGTCGAGCGGCCGGACGGCGATCCAGAAGCGATGTCCCACCTGTTTCAACGCGGCGGCGACGACGCCTGACTCAGACGCCCCACGCGATTCGGTCCCAGACGCGCTCGTAGCCGTAGTACGTGGCCGTCTTGACGACGTTCGTTGCGAGTCCGATGGAGAGCGCCTGTGACACGTCACCGACGACGAGGAACGCCACCGCCACGGAGACGAGCACCATCACCAGCCGGTAGCAGGCGGTCTTGACGACCGCGCGCCGCCGCGCCTGCAACGGCGCTCGAAACCGCGAGCGGATCGACATACCCTATACAGTGGGCCCGGTGTAAAGAAACTGTCTACAGTTATTCGCAAAACAAAATTAACCTAATTAGGTTACATCACACCGCGCCGAGCGCGAGCAGCGCGGCCATCCCGACGACGATGGTGGGCAGTACGTCCTCGGTGTAGTAGGCGACGACGGCCGCGAGCGCGCCGGCGAGCACGCGGTCGCTCGCGAGCAGTGCGCGGCCGGCGGCGACGGGACCGAGTCCGGTCTCGACGACCGGCGTTCCGTCGACGGTGAGCACCGCCGGGACGACCAGCGCGGCGAGGACGGCCGCGGGGACGTACCCGAGCGCGGCCTCGGCGAGCGCAGGCAGGTCGAGCCGCCCGTAGAGGAAGACGAACGAGCCGCGGATGGCGAAGGTAGCGACTCCCCCGAGCAGGATTGCCGTCCAGACGACCGCGTCGGCGGCTGTCACCGGCCGGTCACCCCGCGAGCGAGCCGGGCGACCGGTGCCGTTGCAAGCCCGACAACAACCCCCGCGACTGCCCCGAGCGGTAACCCGAGTTCATACGGGAGACCGACGCCGAGCGTCGCGAGCGACCCGCCGACCAGCCCCGCCGCGGCGGTCGAAGCACTCTCGATGGCCGGGACGAGCAACGCGAGAAACACCAGCGGGAGCGCGAAGTCGAGTGGCAGCCACGCCGGTACCCGCGCCCCGACGACGACGCCGACAATCGTGCAAATTTGCCAGACGACCCACAGCGGCATCGCCGTCCCGAGATAGTAGCCGCGCCGAGCGACGTCCCGCTCGCGGAACGTCGTCAGCGACATCGCGTACGCTTGGTCCGTCAGTACGTACGCCATCAGCGCCTTCCAGCGGGCCGCAACCTCCCGAAACTGCGGTGCGATGGACGCCGAGTACATCAGCATGCGGAGATTGACCACGATGATCGTCGCGACCACGACGACGAGGGGGGCGTTGTCGCCGAGCAGTTCGATAGCCGCGAGCTGTGAGGCACCGGCGAAGACGATGACCGAGAGACCGACTGCCTGTAGCCCGGAAAGTCCGGCGTCGACGGCCGCCGCGCCCGCGATGAGCCCGAACGGGATGATACCGACGACGACGGGCGCTACGTCCCGAACGCCGGCGTAGAAGTCGTCAGAAACTGGCACGGCTCCGTCTGCGGAACCGCCGGAGAGAAGCCTTACGTTTCGAAGCCGGCGTAAATCGCGGCAGAGTCAGTACTTCCGCGCGGCGCCGGTCAGGTCGTGGAACTCGTCCATGACCGTGTCTCGCTGTTCGCGCCACGCCGGGAACCCGTCGGGCGAGGCCGGATACTCCTCGTACACGTCCCGCAACCGGCTGGCGAGCCGGCCGACCCGCGCGAGTTCGGTGATGGTGCCCCAGTGGCCGAACGTCTTGACGGCGGTCTTCAGCTTCAGGGCGAGGCTCATCGAGGTGGTGCCGGTGCGGCCGATGGCGTCGGCGAGCTGTTGGCCCGGCACCGCGGAGACGATGTCGACGAGCTCGTCCACGTCGTAGCTCCCGCCCCAGATGTTGTACAGGTCCATCGCGGCGAACCGCTTGCCGAAGTCCGTCTGCACCTTGCGGTTGTACTCCCACAGCGCGTGCTCCTCGTCGGTCGTGTCGTCGCTGATGGCCTCGACGGCGGCCTGTGCGGCCCAGTGACCGGCCTTCGCGGCACCGGGGATACCGCCGCCGGTACAGGGGTTGACGTGCGCGGCGGCGTCGCCGACGGCCATGTAGCCGGGTGCGGTCGCGGAGTCGTAGGGGCGACGGGTCGGCAGTGCACCCCCGAGCTTGTCGCGGACCGTGCCGCCGTCGAACTCGGGTCGCTGTTCCACGTCCTCGCGGAGCGTCTGGACGAGCTTCATCGGCTGCTTGTTCATCTGGAAGCCGAGCCCGACGTTGATCTCGCGGTCGGTCCGGGGGAAGTACCAGAGATAGCCGAGCTCCTCCGTCGGCTTGAACACGATGGCGTCGTCGTAGTCGACCGGCTCCGGCGTCTCGATGACCTCTCGGTACGCCGAGCAGAACTGCTGGTAGTTGACGTTCGTGTCGAACGTCGTCTCGGAGAAGTCCGTCTTATCCTGTAGCAGCGACAGCGACCCGGCGGCGTCGATGACCATCTCCGCGCCGTACTTCTTCGGCGTCCCCTTCTGGACGGCGGTGACGCCGTGGACAGCGCCGTTCTGTCGCACGTCCTTCACCACGGTGTCGTAGTGGATCTCGGCACCGGCGCGTTCGGCTTCCTCCAACAGCACCTCGCCGTAGCGCTTCCGGTCGATGACCGCGCCAGGGTCGTCGAAAGAGACAGAGACTTCGCCGCCGTCGGGGTTGAGAAACACCGCGCGCTGGACGTTCTGATTGCTGAACGACTCCGCGCGAAGGTAGTCGAGATCGACGACATCGGGGAACGTGGATTTCCCTTTGATCGCGTCCCCGCAGGCGATGTGGCCGGCGTCGTCCGGCGACTTCCGCTCGAGAATCACCGCGTCCAGCCCCTCGCGGGCGACCGTCGCGGCGGCGAACGCGCCCGCCGTCCCCCCGCCGACGACGACCACGTCGAAAGATTCCGCTGTCATAGCACTCGGTTACACACCAGCCCTGAAAAAAGAGTCGGGACCGGAACCACCGACGCCGGCCGCAAGTCTCAGGAGCCTGCGAACGCCGAAACCCGACGCGAGTCAGTAGAACTCGCGGACGAGGTCCGTCGCCTTCTCCGGCGGCTCCTCCGGAATGTCGGCCATGTTCTCGTCGACGCCTTCGAGTTCCTCGTACGGCGTGGAGTCCTCGTCCCGGTAGAGCACACCCTGATACTCCGTCGAGCGGTCGAGGATCTTCTCCTTCGCCTCGTCGTAATCCGTCGCGTCGTGGTCTGCCTCGCCCACGTCCATGAGCGAGTCGCGGAAGTAGTCGTACGTGTCCACGTCGTTGAACGTGACACACGGCGAGAACACGTTGACGAAGCCGAAGCCGTCGTGTTCGACCGCCTCCTGCACGATCTCGGCGTGTCGCTGTGCGTCCGAGGAGAAGGACTGTGCGATGAAGCTCCCGCCGGCCGCCAGCGCGAGCGCGAGCGGATTGACCGGCTGTTGGTGGGTCCCCTCCGGCGAGGTTGACGTCTCGAAGTCCTCCCGCGAGGTGGGAGAGAACTGCCCCTTCGTGAGTCCGTAGATGCGGTTGTCCATGACGACGTAGGTCATGTCGACGTTCCGGCGGACGGCGTGGACGAAGTGGCCCGCGCCGATGGAGTAGCCGTCGCCGTCCCCGCCCGCGACCATCACTTCGAGGTCGGGGTTGGCCATCTTCACGCCCGTGCCGACCGGGAGTGCGCGCCCGTGGACGCCGTGGAGCGCGTACGAGTGCATGTACGTCCCGATCTTCCCGGAGCAGCCGATGCCGGCGACGACGAACGTGTTGTCGGGGTCGTTCCCCGTGTTCGCGAGCGCCTTCATCATGCCGTTCATCGTCCCGAAGTCACCGCAGCCGGGACACCACGTGGGCTGTTTGTCCGACTTGAAGTCGACGAATCTGACATTGTCCGAGCTCATTCTGCTTCCACCTCCTCTTCCGCGCCCAC
>PXSB01000102.1:0-4479 GCA_003023185.1 Halobacteriales archaeon QS_9_67_17
GGATACCAGTCGGTGAACTGCGGGCCGTCGGTGTCATCGCGCACCGCGTCCGGCTCTTCGTACCAGTCGAGCCCGAGATAGTCCGGGAGTTCGCCCCAGAACCAGTCGACCCCGCTTGCCGGTTCACCGTCGATATCGGTCGTCGTGCGCTCGATGAGTTCCTCGCGGTCGTCGATGCCGTACTTGTCCATGAACGCGCGGACGTTCGTCGACTCGACGAACGCCGGCGACGGCTCGTGGACGGTTCGGTCGAGTTCCTCAAGCGTAGCGTCGTCACTCATGATTGGCCGTGTGGCCGCCCCCTGCATAACGATTACCGTCACATGTGAACCGACTCGGCGGTCACGGCGGTGTTCAGGTAACCGGGGCATCGCTCGGCTATGCAATCGCGGTGGGTGGGACTGAAAGGGGCCGGGCGCTACGGGAAGCACGGCGAAGTAAGCACTACAGCCCGACCGAAGGGAGGGCGAAGCGCGCAGCGAGCCGCGCGACCGTAGCGCCCGGGGGCTTTCTCCACCCTGTTGCCCTCATAGTCGCCGGAGCCCATCTCATTTGAACACTACCGCAGTCACTCGCCGGCGACGAGATATATCGCGACGATGGCCAGCGCCACGCCGAGCACCTTCCGGGTGGTCAGGGGTTCGTCGAGGAGGACCACCCCGGCCGCCGCGGAGGTGACGAGAAACAGGCCGAACACCGGGACGACGACCGAGACGGGACCGAGCGCGAGCGCCCGATAGTAGGCGATGATGCCGACGGAGAGCAGGACGCCGGCGACGAGCATGTACTTCGCGTCGGGATGGGTGAGCGCGCGGCCGAGATCACTCCCCGTGAAGAGGACGATGCCGAGCGCGGCGACGGCGAGCATCCCGTTCGTGACGAACGCGACGGTCGTGCTCGGGAGGTCGCGGGTAGCCAACTTCGTCAGCGGGGCGACGAACGTGTAGGCGGCGAGACCCAGGAGGGCGTAGGGGAGATAGCGCATGGGCGAGAAACGACTGCCGGGGTGAAACGAGCATCGACTCGCAGGCGACGGAGCAGGGGAGAGAGTCGCCGGTCAGTCTGCGGTGGCGCGGTCGGCGGCCGCCACGTCCTCCGAGCGGTGTTCGCTGGTGTCGATACCGCGGCGGGACTGCCGTCTCCAGCGCGTGCCGGTGCATGCCTCCCCAGAGATACCCTATTGTAATAAGAATATCGTGAGATAATATGCCAAGGTACGACAACATATTACAGACAGCCGCAGGCGGGAACGTCAGGCTATCGGCGCGTGTCGACCGCCAAGCTCTGTCGCCGGCGCAAGCGTTAACCGCGCGGTAGCCCGCCCGAACGTATGGACGAGCGCGCCGAACTCCTCGACCTGTTGCGGGAGAACGCCCGCTACTCGACCGCGGACCTCGCCCGGATGACCGGCGAGAGCGAGCAGGCAGTCGAGGGGGCCATCGCGACGCTCGAATCGGACGGAACTATCGCCGGCTATCAGGCCGTCGTCGACCCGGCGAAACGAGAGCCGGAGCCCGTCCGGGCACACGTGGAGTGTAACGTCACCCTCGACCGGGAGACCTCCTACGACGACATCGCCGAGCGACTCGCCGGCTTCCCCGAGGTGGCGTCGCTCCGGCTCGTCTCCGGCGACTACGACTTCGCGATGGAGGTCGAGGCCGACTCCATGGGCGAGGTGTCGCGGTTCGTCTCCGAGAAGGTGGCTCCCGTCCCGGAGATAACCCAGACAGTCACCCACTACATCATGGACACGTACAAGCGAGCGGGCCACCGCTTCGGCGACGGCGAGGCCGACGACAGACTCGCCTACTCGCCATGAGTCGGGAGCGCGAACGCCCGGACCCACTCGCTCCCTCGCAACGTGTCGCCTCCGTCCCCGAATCCGGCATCCGTCGGTTCTTCGAACTCGCGGCGGAGATGGATGACGTGGTGTCGCTCGGCGTGGGCGAACCCGACTTCGCGGCTCCCTACCGCGCTCGGGAGGCGGCCATCGACTCGCTCCAGCGCGGGAAGACCTCCTACACGGCGAACCGCGGCATGTCCGAACTCCGCGAGCGGATCGCCGAGCGGGTCACCCGGTACGGCCTCGACTACGACCCCGAACGCGAGATCCTCGTCACGGCGGGCGCGAGCGAGGCCATCGACGCCGCGTTCCGCGCGCTCGTCGACCCCGGCGACACGGTGGCCGTCGCACAACCCTCCTACGTCTCCTACGAGCCGGGGATCCGGTTCGCCGACGGCGAGGTGCTTCGCGTCCCCACCCGCGCCGAGGACGAGTTCGTTCTCACCCGCGAGGCGCTCGAAGCCGCCGACGCCGAGCGAGCCGAACTGCTCGTCTACTGTTACCCGAACAACCCGACCGGCGCGACGATGGACGCCGACGAGATCGCGGAGGTGGCGGCGTTCTGTCGCGACCACGACTTGGGCGTGCTCGCCGACGAGATCTACGCCGCGCTCACCTACGAGGGCGAGCACGTCTCCATCGCCACCCAGCCGGGGATGCGCGAGCGAACCGTCGTGTTCAACGGCTTCTCGAAGGCGTACGCGATGACGGGGCTCCGTCTCGGCTACGCCCTCGCTCCGGAACGCGTCGTCGAGTCAATGAACCGCGTCCACCAGTACACGATGCTGTCGGCGCCGACGACGGCCCAGTACGCGGCCATTGAGGCGCTCGACAACTGCGGGTCCGACGTGGCGGAGATGCGCACGCAGTACGACCGCCGGCGCAACTTCGTACTCTCCCGGCTCGACGAGATGGGGATCGACTGCTTCGAGGCGACCGGCGCGTTCTACGTGTTCCCCGAGGCCCCCGGCGGGGACGCGAGCGCGTTCGCGGAAGACCTGCTCCAAGCCGAACAGGTCGCCGTCGTGCCGGGCGACGCGTTCGGCGCCAGCGGCGACGGCCACCTCCGGATGTCGTACGCCTCGTCGCTGGACGACCTCCGGACTGCGATGGACCGAATCGAACGATTCATCGATTAAATCCCTGAATAAACGTATCGCCTCGGCTATATTTCGGGCGCAAAGGCTTTTTTTCGGGCACGCGAAGCACCCTCAATGGCTATCGACGACGCGGATTCGGGAGAGCCCGATCCGGACGATCTGCTCTCCGCGGACGCGGTCGACCTCGATCCCGACGCCGCGGACGAGGCCGACGATGTCTCCGTCACGGCGTACACGTGGGAGGATTACAAACGCGAGTACTTCTACGACGACGAGGGGAAGACCTCCTCGACGGCCTCCGCGAGTACAAGACGGTTCGCGTCAACCCGGAGCTCGACGAGGACGCCTTCTTCTCGAACCCCGACGGCACCAGCACCGTCGTCTCCCGTTACGATCTGGAGAAGGCCGTCCCACAGGAGAAGAAGAGCCACTTCCGCGAGGTGGAACGCTACTGGGTGAACAAGCCGTACGCGTTCGTCGTCATCTTCCACTCCGAGAAGGAAAACGAGAAGAAGTACTATCTCGTCGAGCCGTATCTCAACCCAATCGAGGAGGACCTGCGGGAGTTCCTCTCCGGCAAGCTGAAGACCGCGATCAAGTACTCCTCCGACGACGTGGTCGTCGAGGGGTCCGAAGACGCCAGAGCGGGCGTCATCGAGCGTGAGACGCGCGAACTGCTCGACCGGTACGACCTCGCCGAGGAGGACGCCCTCCCGACCGCCGACGAGAGCGGCCTGATGGATCAGGTGATGAGTCAACTCGGGCTCAACGACGCCGAGGAGTCCGAGAGGTCGGTCGTCCTGCAGGGAACCTCCGTCCGGCCTGAGCCAGCACTGCTCGCGGAGGACTCCGAGACGCTCTCCGAGTACCAGATCGAGAAGCTGCTGTATCTCCTGAAGCGTGACTTCATCGGCTTCGAGCGGATCGACGGCATCAAACACGACATCAACGTGGAGGACATCTCCGTCGACGGCTACCACATGCCCGTCTTCGTCTACCACGGCGACTACGAGCAGATCATCACGAACATCTACCACGGCGAGGAGGAGCTGGACGACTTCGTCGTGAAACTCGCCCAGCGGTCGGGCAAAGGTATCTCGAAGCGACAGCCGCAGGTGGACGCGACGCTGCCGGACGGCTCCCGGTCACAGCTCACCCTCGGTCGCGAGGTGTCCGACCACGGGACGAACTACACCATCCGGCAGTTCAAGGACGTGCCGTTCACGCCGGTCGACCTGATCAACTGGAACACGTTCTCGCTCGACGAGATGGCGTTCCTCTGGCTCTGTATCGAGAACAACAAGTCGCTCATCTTCGCCGGCGGCACCGCCTCGGGGAAGACTACCTCACTGAACGCCGTCTCGCTGTTCATCCCCTCGAAGGCGAAGATCGTCTCCATCGAGGACACTCGGGAGGTGGAGCTTCCACAGCGCAACTGGATTGCCAGCGTCACCCGACCGTCCTTCTCGGACGACGACAAGGGCGACGTGGACGAGTTCGACCTGCTGGAGGCCGCGCTCCGGCAGCGACCCGAGT
>PXSB01000102.1:4609-19121 GCA_003023185.1 Halobacteriales archaeon QS_9_67_17
ACCGAGATCAACCACTACGACCCGGAGAACGACGAGATCAACGTTCAGGACATCTACCAGTGGCAGGCCGAGACGGACCAGTATCTGAAGATGGGTCAGTCGAACACGATAGAGCAGATCCAGTTCGACCGGGGCTGGTCGCCCGCGGAACTCGACCGCGAGATGAACCGCCGGAAGGTCGTACTCGCGTATCTCATCGAGAACGAACTGAACACGTACACGCAGGTCGCCGCGACGCTGCAGGCGTTCATGAACGACGAGGAGACGATCCTGACGCTCATCGCGAACGACGAACTGGAGCGGTCGCTGGAGGACCTCCGAGACATGGAGTCCGTCCAGATCGACATCGACCCGGAGAAAGAGGAGATGGTGCCGCGGCCGGACCCAACGGAGGAGATGCTCGACGAGACGAACGAGGTGTTGAGCACGCACGACAGACTGCTGGCCGACTACCGGGGCAACACGACCGAGGACGTTGCGAGCGCGCTCGCGGCCGACGCGCGAAGCGACGACGCGGACACCGGTGTCGACTTCAGCAGTCTCTCCTTTGCCAGTGACGGCGGTGAGCCGGCGGGTGACGAGGAGTGAGCTTACAGACGCGCGGCGGCACGGGTGACGGCGGTACGGTCACCGACGCGTTCTACCCGCTGTATCAGCGGCTGTTCGGCGAGAACTCCGATTTCGTCGGGACGATTGAGGACAAGCTCGCCGAGTCGCGGATGGCCGCGACGGTCGAGATCTATCTCTCCCGGGCGCTGGCAGTCGGCACGCTCGTCGGCGTCCTCCTGTGGATACTCGGCACCGGGACCGGCTGGCTGCTCGCCAATCTGTTCATTCAGGACGCGCCCATCCTGCTCGGTCTCCCGATGCCGGACTGGCTGTTGTCCATCGTAAACGCGCTGAAGATTCCGATGTTCATCCTCATCACGGGCCTCGTGTTGGGGTCGATTGGCTTCGGACTCGGCTTCGGCTCGATGGTCGCCGTTCCGTATCTCCGCGCCGATGCGCGCAAACGCGAAATCAACGTCCTCCTGTCGGATTCGGTCTCCTTCATGTACGCACTCTCCGTCGGCGGACTCAACCAGTTGGAGATTCTACAGGCTATCGCGAAGGCGGACGACACCTACGGCGAGGTGTCGAAGGAGTTCCAGTCCATCGTCTTGGAGACGGACTACTTCGACACTGACTACCGGACGGCGATCCGGAATCAGGCGCTCCAGACGCCCTCGGACGAACTCTCGCAGTTCCTCACGGATATGCTGTCGATCATCAACTCCGGCGGGGACATGGAGCAGTTCCTCGAGGACCAGAAGGACAAGCAGATGCGCACCTCCAAACAGGAGGAGGAACTCGTCTCTTACTCATCATCATCCTCGTCATCATGTCGATGCTCGGCGAGGCTCAGACGACGCTGCTGTACGGCACCGTCTACGGGCTGATTCCGCTCATCGGGGCCGGCTTCCTCGTGCTCGTCTCGACGGTCGTGCAGGACGAGGTCGGCGACGGCTACCTCCGCGGTGACGACGAATCGGGCGCAGAGGTGTCCTCCGGCGAGATGTTCGATCTCGGGCTCGTCGAGGGGTACGCCGGTAGCTGGAACGTCTTCGACCGCATCAAATCGCGGGAGGGCACCTACGAGACGATCCGACTACTGAAACAGCCCCACCATTTCTTCCGCGACAATCCGCTGACGATACTCGCGGTGACGCTGCTGCCGACCGCCGTGATACTGTTCTTCCTCGTCCAAGCGGGTGTCGCGCCCACGAGCATCGACGGGCTGAAGAACTCTCCCGTTCGCGGGACGTTCATCTGGTTTTACCTGCCGCTGTATCTCAACGGCCTCCCGCTCACCGTGTTCTACGAGTGGAACGTCCGCTCACGGGGCGGCATCACGAACGACCTCTCGGACATCCTCCGAAAGCTCTCCTCGGCGAACGACACCGGGATGACGCTGCTGGAGTCGCTGCGCGTCGTCGCCGACACCTCCTCGGGGAAACTCGCGGAGGAGTTCGACGAGATGCACGCGAAGGTGAACTACGGGACCAGCCTCAAGACGGCGCTCCGGGAGTTCAACAACAAGTACCACATCCCACGGGTAGCGCGGACGGTGAAGCTCATCTCGAAGGCACAGGAGGCCTCCTCCGAGATCACGCAGGTACTCTCGACGGCCGCACAGGCCTCCGAGAATCAGGACGATATCGAGCGGGACCGCAAGAGCCGGACGCGGATGCAGGTCGTCATCATCATCATGACCTACATCACGCTGCTGGGCGTCATGGCGATTCTGAAGGTGAAGTTCCTCGACGTGATGGCAGGGCTCTCACAGCAGGCCTCGGGCGGTGGTGGTGGCGGCGGTGCCTTTGGTGGCAGCGTCGACATCGACCTGCTGACGATGCTATTCTTCCACGCCGTCACGCTACAGGCGCTCATCTCCGGGTTCATCGCCGGCTACATGCGAGACGTGTCGCTGCTCGCGGGGATGAAGTTCGCCGTGATACTGCCGACGATTGCGCTGGTCGTGTTCTCGTTCATATGAGCGAGCGGGGCCAAACCGTGCTGGATTTCGCCATCGGCGTGAGCGTGTTCTTGATCGTCGTGGCGTTCGTGCTGACGTTCGTGCCGGGGATGTTAGACCCGTTCGTGACCGGGTCGGAGGAGGAACCAGTCGTCGCCAACCGGGTGGCGGACTCCCTCTCGCAGGGCCGGCTCGGCGCTCCGAGCGACCCGTACTCGTTGAGCGTTACCTGCACCACGGCGTTCTTCGCCTTGGAGAACTCCGACGGCGACGACGGCAACAACCTCGACGCGTACGACGACAACGACGATGTCCGCTCTGACCCCCGCGACATCAAGAATTCGGATCTTTACGAGCCGTCGTGTGGCTTCAATGTCGGTGAGAGTGTCTTCACCCGGCTGGGCGTGGCGTCGGGACTGCTGGATGTTCGGGTCAGCCTCCGTGCCGACGTGGACGGGGACGGCTCCGCCGGCGGGCATGGACGCGTCACTACTCGTGGAGGTGTGGTGATGCGGGGCCAAGCACACACGCTTGAGGGCATCATCGCGAGCGTTCTCCTACTTACCAGCCTCGTGTTTGCGTTACAGGTGACTGCAGTAACGCCGCTCTCGGCCAGTACCTCCAGCCAGCAGCTCGAAAACCAACAGGAATCAGTCGCAGAGGGTGCGCTCGCGGCCGCCGACGAGATGGATTCCCTGAAGCCAGCAGTCGCGTACGGGAGCGACGCGGCCGACGGGTCGAACGACGGACGGTTCGCGTTTCATCAGACATCAGGAGAGTCGTTCTACTCGAACGGTCCTCCGACGAACCGGTTCGGAGAGCTACTCGAGAACGCGTTCACCACCCGAGGGTTAGCGTTCAACGTGTACGTCCAGTACCGGACATCCAACGGCGGAACCTCGCGCAGGCGAATGGTGTATCAAGGTGAGCCGAGCGACAACGCGGTCGCCGCTAACCAGATGGTAACGCTGTACGACGACGACGTGACCTATGAACCGGAAAACGACGGAAACACATCGAACTTCGATGTCGCACAGCCGACGACGACCACACTGGAGACGGCAGGCAACGATTTCTACGCACAGGACATCGACACCAGCGGCCCGCTGTTCAACGTCGTCGAGGTCAGGGTGGTGGTGTGGCGACAATGAGTGAACGGAGCCGCGGACAGCTCATCGTCGTCGGGGGGCTCGGTCTCGCCGTCGCACTCGTCCTGCTGGCGTTAGTGCTCAACTCGGCTATTTACACCGAGAATCTCGCCAGTCGCCAGCTCGATTCGGGCGGCGACGCCAGCGAAACCAGCAACGAGGTCGCCGAAGGGCTCGGCGGGCTGATGAACGGTGTCAACGATCCCGCCACCGCGTCGAACTACTCGACGCTCGAAGCCAACTATAGCGACGGCGTTGGGGAGTGGAGCGCGGTCGCGTCACAGTACGAGGCGTTACACGCGCGCGGCATCACGGTATCCACTGCGACGGCCGGAGGCGATCCGGTCATCGAACGCGGCGTCCGTATCGTCGACGAGAACGAGAGCACGAAGCTGACGCCGCGTAACAACACACTGGCCGACTGGACCGTCGCGCCGGGTGTCCGTGCTCGCGAGTTCGGGCTCGTCGTCACGAGCGTCGACGATGACGATACCAGCGATTCCGAGGTAGAGACGGAACTCGCCTCGGGGGGTTGGACCGAGGGATCGTTCTTTTATGTGGATATCGACGATGGAGAGTGGCGGATGGCTGTGTACGATGATGGCTCCGGTATCAAAGTTGGAGTGTACGATTCCGCCACCGGAACGTATAGCGTTTGCTCGAACACGCCTGCGGCGACACCCGTACGAATCGACATCGGACGGGGAACGATCAACAACGTCCCGTGTGAGCCGCTTGCTTCCATCGCGAAACAGACCGGCCCCTACACGGTTCACTTCGCCAATGGTGAGGAGGCCGCTGGAAGCTACGAGTTGACCGTTGACAGAGCCATGAACGACAGTGACCTGAGCGAGGTAGTGGGACCGTTCACTGATGCCACGGACGCGGCGAACTACGACTACCATTGTGGAGACAGCGGAAGTCCCAAATCGACGTACTACAGCCCGAGCAGTGGTATCGGTAGTGACAGCTACCCGTACGTTGTTCCGGCACTCTACTCAGGCGTGGCGGAATTCAACACTCAGACAGACGACGTTGAGCACGCTTCGTCGGTCAGGGTCGCTTCCGAGGAACTCAGCGCCGGGGCGTCTTCTCCGCGGATCGCTACGTTGACCGTGACCGATAACAGCGCTAACGTCACTGATGGTACGGAATTCGAGGTGACGGTGAGTGTTGCCGATCCCGACGGTGATTTGAACGAGGTGGAGGTAGAAATTTCGCGCACCAACGACCCGTTTGAGGATACGAAAACAGCGTCAGTGAGTGGAACGATGGCGACCGTCACGAAGACGTTCGACCCATTGATTGACTACGACAAGAAATTCGATATCACCATTACAGTTAAAGACACGAACGGAAACGAACGTAGCATCACACAGTACCACACGTCGGATGGTGACGGAACTGGCGACGGGAGTTGTCCGGAATGATGGGGTCGGACCGCGCCGTCTCGACGACGCTCGGATACGCACTCACGCTCGGGATCACGACACTGCTTATCACCGGACTGCTCGTCGGTATGGGTGGATTCATCGAGGATCAGCGGGAACGGGCCATCAGATCGGAACTCGAAGTGGTAGGCCAACAGCTCGCGGCCGATGTCGAGGCAGGCGACAGGTTCGTCGGTGCGGGCGACACGGACTTTTCTGTTCAGCGGTCGCTCCCGAACGACGTGGTCGGCGTCAGTTATCGCATCTCCGTCGTCGTCGACGGCACCGATACCTATCTCAGGCTCACGACGAGCAACCCGGCTGTCACCGTCGAGGTCGATATGGCTCTCACGGCGAGTATCGCAGAGACGACGGTAACCGGTGGGCAGGTGGTCGTCACCTACGACGCAGGGAGCGGGAACTTGGAGGTGCGTTCGGATGCGTGACCGAGGTGTCAGCGAGGTCGTCAGCTTCGTTCTCGTCTTCGGGCTCGTCGTCTCGTCACTCGGCGTGGTGTACGTCTCCGGATTCAGCGGTCTTGAAGACGCGCGGGACGCGGAGCGAATCAACAATGGCGAGCGGGCCTTCGACGTGTTGGCCGACAACGTTGCGGACATCTATAACGAGGGTGCGCCCAGCAGGAAGACGGAAGTGAAACTCGCCGACGCGCAGTTGACGCTCGCCGAACCGACGAGTTTTCGCGTGACGGTCGACGATATCGAAGACGCGTCGGGAAACGACACCGTCTTCCGTTCCGAAACGCGTCCGTTGGTGTTCTCGACCAACAACGGTCCGTCCCGGATCGTGTACGAGAACGGCGCGATCATCCGAAGTGACCGCGGAGGGGCAATACTGCAGAAGGCCCCGCCGTTGCTCATATCCGAAGAACAAACAGTCATCGGCTACGTGGTAATGTCGCCAACATCGGATACGACGACCGCAGTCAGTGGTGACGCGACGGTGCTGGTTCGGACCGTCCGCGTCGGCCAGAGTACGCTGGTACAGGACCGCGATAACGATGTCAACGTAACCCTCACTATCGAGACGACGACTGCCAGAGCGGCGGTGTGGGAGAAGTACGTCAACGAACGGGCTGACTGGGCGGGTTCCGACTGGGACGACGGGGACAACGTTCCTTGTGAGACGACAGACATAGGTGGCGGTCGAAGCGAGGTCGTCTGCACGTTCGGACCGGACGAGTTCTACCTGACGTCGACCGGTATCGAGACGCAGCTGGTCAGCTAATTGAGATCGACCTCGATACGGTTCTCTGTGACGTGAAGGAACGTGACCACCTGCCCGCCGCCGCCGTAATCGATGTATCCCTGTGACGAGGACTCACCGACGCCCGCCGCGTTCCCGTTTTGCTGGTCCTCGACCTTTAGTTCGAAGTTCGGCCCGAGCTCGGCGAAGTAGTGAGCCCCGACGAAGTCCCGGGTTTCGGGGTCACCAGAGGTGTAATTCCGGTCGCTCGTGTGGGCGGTGCCGGATGAGTGACCCGGAAGCGTACCGGGATCTTGGAAGCTCGCACCGGACACGTCGTTCTTGTAGTGTGCCAACTGACTCCCGGACAGTGAACTGTAGGTCAGGTTGGGACCGGCGGGGCTGACGGAGTCGTCGACCAACTCGACATCGATGAAGTACTCGTCGGTGGGGTCGCTGTCGATGTCATCACACGACACGTTCTCCGACCCCGTCCAGCCTTCGTAGCTGCTGTGAGCGTCGTCGCTGTAGTAGATGGCGAGTCCAACTGTATCACCACACCCGGACGTACCGCTGGCTTTCAACGCGATTTCGAACTTCTTGTTCCCCTCGTCGACGTACATCGACCAGCGAAGGTTGCTGAACTCGGACTCTTGATCGTCCTTCGGGAAGATACGGAAGGTGTAGTCGGTCAGGGCGTGCCCGTCACCGAGCCCTTGGACTTCCTGTGCGCCGCCGCCGTTCGCCGAGTCGCTCGGGATACCGAAGCTTCCGGTCGCTCCGAGCGTCGACAGATCGAGCGTGACTCGTTGGTTCGCGTCATCGACGGTCACTGTCCCGTCGGTGCGGGTGCGGAAATACTCGGCCCATCCCTCGTAGTACTCGCTTTCGACCGTGACGGTGACGTACCCGTCCTCTATCGGGTTCTGGTACGTGTCGTTATTCGGGTACGAGGAGTTCGAGTCGGAGAACTTCCGAACGGTGTCCGCTGCCCGCGAGACAGTAGCATCCGGTGAGCCGGAAACGGCAGCCGAGCCGGTCGTCTGTATGACCGGGAACGTGAGGGTTCCCTGCCGGTAGTGGAACTCCGGGGGTGAAATCATCCGAGCGCTCCCGCCCTCCTCGCGGAGCCAGACACCTCCGCCTTGATACGCGATTTCGGTTCCACCGTTCTCGTAGACGACCGAACCCAGATCGCCGGTGTAGAGCACGTGGTCGTTGGACCCGGTGTAGTTGACGTGGGTGATAGTTATCGTCCCGGAGTCGGGTTCAGAGACGGGGTTCACTCTGAACCCTCCGTCGACACGGCCGAAGTTCGTCGTCCGGACCGCAGCGTCCCCGAGCGCGACCTGTGCGGCCTGCGAGTCGAACTGCGTCAGCGACTGCTCGGCGCGCGCGAGATTGGAACTCCCCTGTGCATCAGTCAGTGCTGCGCCCCCGAGTGCGACGACTGCCGTCGTCCCGAGGATAGTTATTCCCAACAGCAACGCGACACCGAGCGGTGCCGACTGGGCGCGCTCTGCCGGGTTCACTGTGTTAAGTATGAAAGTCTCGCTAATAAGTGCGGTGGCTATCCCGGCCTGTAGTTATATATCATGAATGGTGACACGAGGTTCGTACACAGATTGAACTGTGCGAACGGTGCTGCTATCCCGTATGGATTCGAACGACGCCGGCGACCGTTCGAAGGACAATCAGCCACGCACCGCCCACGGGCGACTACATCACCGATGTCTGGGCGCGCGGCGGCGATTGGCCGTCCGGCTGGACCGAGCCGTACATTGAAAAGGCAGACGCGCCGAATGACTACCATGTCCGATATGAAGATCAATCTCCCGGACCGTATCGACAGCGAGATCGACCGGTTCGTTCAGCAGGGAGAGTTCATCAACCGAGACGAGGCGGTCGAGGAGCTGCTCACGCTCGGACTCACCGCCTTCGACACCGACGACGACCCCGGCCGTGAACCCGGCGAGGACCTGTTCACGCAGGCAACCGACGATCAGGTCGACCCCGCCGCGGACACCGACCCCGACGACGAGTACACGCTGTAACGGGCCGTCGGTCGATCACCGGGTCGGGGTGAGTCGGGCCGACAGTCATGTAGGTGGCAAATACCGTCGTGAGTAGGCCGACCAACTGCGTGCCGGCCGTCGCGCTCAGCCTTGCGGTGACGGCGGTACCCACGGTGTTCGTCTGGTGTTCTGGTTCGTCCAGCCGATGGTCCTCTGGTAGCCGCTTCGACCGTCTGGTCCTCTGTGTCGGATCGCGAAGAGTGATTTTTGCTCGGCTCGAACTGGGGGCCATGGAGACATCACGGGGGCGGCTCCGGGCACTGGTGTCTGGCTACGGACTGGGCGTCGGTGGGGCCGTGCTGGCGCTGGTGCTCACCGGCGTCAGCCTGCTGGCCGCGAGCGCAGTCGGATTCGGGGGAACCACTGCCGAACGGTTCGCCCTCGTCTTCTTGTTCGGGCAGTACGTTCCGTTTCTCGGCGTGCCGCTGGCGTACTTCCGGAGCCGCGGGATGAGCTTCGACGCCGTGCGCGAGTATCTCGGGATCCGTGCCCCGTCGCTACGTGAGGTAGGCATCGTCATCGCCGGATTACTCGGTATCCTCGTCTTGGCGACGGCGATGTCGTTGGCCGTTCGAGCGCTCGGCGCGCAGCCGGCGGCGAACAACGCGGCGACACAGGCGCGTGACACACCACAGATCATCCCGTTCCTGATCGTCGCGATGCTACTCGCGGTCGGACCGTGCGAGGAGACGCTGTTCCGCGGCACCGTCCAGAACCGCCTCCGAGAGTCGTTCTCGGCGGTGGCCGCGATCCCGCTGACTGCAGTGCTGTTCGCCGGGATTCACTTCACCGCGCTCGCGCCCGACTCGGGGTCGCGACTCGTCACCATCGTCGTGCTGTTCGTCCCGAGTCTCGTCTTCGGCGTCGTCTACGAGTACACCGACAACCTCGTCGTTCCCGTGGCGACCCACGGCCTGTGGAACTCGCTGCTGTTGGCCTCGATCTACGTCGCCACCTGATCGCACCATCCGTAACTCGAACGTTTATATGACGCCCGGCGCGAGTAGATATAGACGCAGTCACGAGTCGGAGGATCGGCCGACGATCACCATGGCACGCGACACGTACAGCCCACGGATCGCTTCTCTCCCGCGCCGGCGCGGCGTGCGGGTCGACGACCCCGTCGAGGACGTCCAGTTCACGCTGTACGCCGACGATCACATCAGCGCCGATCCCGTCTCCACCGACGCGGTGCCGTGGTGCTTTCCGGTCGACACCGCGGCCCGTCTCGACACGAACGAGTTCCAAGTCCCCATTCGGCTGGGGGCGTACGTCCGCCGTCCGGACGGGAGCATGGTCGCCGCGGCGGCGAACGACGAGAGCATCGCCATCGACACGGCGGGGCCGTACACCGTCGAGTTTACCAGCACGCCGATCAAGCTGTTCGTCTTCGCGGAAAGCGGCGTTCGGGTCACCACCGAGGACCACCAGACGACGCTCTCGTTCCCGGACGTGGACGGCGTTCATCTGGCCGCACGCTCGCTCCACGAGCAGCCGGCCCGGACGTTGACGGTCCCCCGCGACGCCGAAGGCGTGATGCGTGCTCTCTCGGAGTCCAGCGCGGCACTGAAGACGACCACCTGCGAGCGGTCGTTTCCGACCCTCCGAGGACACCCACCGCTCGTGGAGTTCGGCGAGGAGGTCGATATCCCCGGCGGCGAGCGCCGCCCGGACTCCGGTGTCAGGCTCGAACTCCCACCGGAGCCGCGCTACGTCTTCCCCGCAGCTCCGCTCGCCTACTATCTCGCCGCCGAGGTCGTTCCCGGCGACACGCCCCGGCTGACGACGACTGCCGGCGTCGACCACCAGTTCGACCCGGCGGCGTTCAAGGAAGCCACCACGCGCCTGCTCCAGCACGTGTTCACGCTGGACTGTCTGACCCGCGTCGAGGGCTACTACCCGGTCGAGTTGGCCGAGCGCCGCCGCGCCGCCGAGCGCGGCCTCGATCTCGACTGGGCCGCGGTGTACGACCAGCCGCTCGCCGAGCAGCTCGGGACGTATCTCTCCGTACCCTTCGAGGCGGTCGAACCGCTCGTTCCGGAGTGGCGGCTCACCGCCGACATCGTTCCCGACATCGACCGAGCGACGGTGTTGCCACACCTCGCCAACGAACTCGCCGCCGTCCGCATCTTCGACCCAGGAGACACCACCACGGAATCCGAGCCTACGTCTGCCGACACCGAGGCCGCGCGCGAGGCCGTCGACCAGTTCCACCGGGGGACAGCGACCGCCAGCGATTTCCTCCGTGCGCCGACGCGGACGGCCGACGACACCGACTTCCAGACCGACGGCGACCCGGTATCGACGGCTGACGTACTCCGGGTGCCCGACGCCGAGACGACGACACAGACGTACATCGGCGACGGCTTTCCGCTCAACGCGAACAAGGGCTCCCGGGCGTCCTACGAACGACAGTTGTCGCTCCGTGCGGAAGCCACCGACCACATCGGCGTCACCGTCGTCTGCAACGACGAGCAGATGATCGAAGAGCTGGAGGTCGGCGACTACTACGGGACGCGTGAGCTCTTCGAGTTCGACGTGACGCTTCGGTCGGAACTGACCCGCGACCAGCTCCGCGAGGTGCTCGCCGCGGACACCGACTTCATCCACTACATCGGCCACGTCGACGACCGCGGCCTGCAGGCTACGGACGGCTATCTCGACGCACACGACATCGAGGAGGTGAATACGACCGCGTTCATCCTCAACGGCTGTCGCTCCTTTCGGCAGGGACAGGCGCTGGTCGACCGCGGGGCCGTGGCCGGCATCGTAACACTGGATAACATCCACAATAGTCTCGCAACCGAGATCGGGACAAATATTGCGCGGCTACTAAACCGTGGGTTCCCCTTAGATGCGGCCGTCGAAGTCGTGAAGGACGACGCGCTCGTCGGCCGACACTACATCGTGGTCGGGGATGGCTCCGTGGAAATAGTGAAACCGAAGTCGGGAGCATTAACTCTGAATATCATCAGGGCACACGAGTGGGACGAGTCGTTCGACCTGACGATGCGGACGTACGTCACTGAATCACACCACCTCGGTACTCTATGTGTGCCTCACGTTGGTGAGAATCAAGTGCAATACCTTGCCTCAGGGATTATCAATACCTCTGAGGTATCGCCAGAACAGCTTGATGACTACCTTGGACTATCCACGGAACCGGTCCAATTGGCAGGAGAGATAGACCAAACAACCATTTCTCTCCGGTGGAGTGACAGCCTAACCTCCGAGAAAATTCGTTCCTTACAGAACTGCTAATTGCTTCCAGACGTAGTCAATAACTACGGCCCGGGGTTGAATGTACAACCCGCGGCGACAGTCCCCGCCTGCGACAGCAGGAGCATCATCGTGAACAGGACGCCGGTCATCTTCGGGTGCTCTGCGAGGTACGCCGCGACCTTGTTATCGGACATGACGATTCGACGGAGACGCGAGTTGGTATTGAATCCCCTACAAAGTTCACGACTCTGACACTAATTTAACTATTGAACGAAGCAAACAAATTATTACGCATCGAATAAAAAGTTCGTTTCCTACACCTGCTTCTGTGGCACGGATACCAGTTCAGCGACGCTGACGACGACAGGCGAGAGCGCCGGCGACATGTCGTCCCGAACACGTCCGGCACACGCCTCAAACGGGTCAGACGAGTACACACGGCCGTGAAAGTCTCGCAAGGTCGACACCACTGGATCGCGAAGCGGGCACTCACGACGCCGGGGATCAGACGCGTCGCGGAGAAACGGCTCGTTAGCCTCCACGTCGACGTGTTTACCGACCGGAGTGCCGCCGGCCGCGCCGACGAGCGGCGCGCACATCTGCGAGCGCTGTTTGAGCGGCTCGTCGACGTGTATCGGACGGCGCTCGAAACAGGGCACTCGGAGGCGAGTGCGCGTGAACTCGTCCACCTCATGGCGAACATGGACTTCTACGAGCACGGCTGGACGGAACTGATGGAGATCCCCGGCGACGAACTCGACACGCACTACGAGCGCCGGCGTTCGTTCTTCGAACGGCACGGCGTCACGCGAGCAGACCCGCTCGGTGCGTTTCGCGACGAGCCGCTGCCGGAGGCTCCCGCGACACCGGAGCGGCTGGCTGCGGCCACATATCCCAACGCGGAGTCGGGGTACGCGGACGCCGTCTACGTCGAAACGCCCGACGGCGAGGTCCGAGCCGGCGCCGACCAGCCGGAACCCGACGACGTAAGCCTCGCGGAAATCCCGAAGGTCGCGCCAGAGATCGAGGCGAAGTACAACGTTACGCCCTCGTTCACAGATCCGGACGACCGCGCCGAGTCGTCTGCAGACGGCTAAATCGATCGGCGACGCTCGCCCCGCGAGCGCGACCGGCTTACAGATCCAGTTCCGTCGCGGAGTCGACCTCGAACTGGGTGACCTCTGGCTCGCCGGCGAGCAGTTCCGGGAGCGCGGCCTCGAACTCTTGAAAGTGATCCGTCTCGGCGTGAGCCGCGAACGCCTCCGCGTCCTCGTACTGCTCGAAGAAGCGGACGGTGTCCGGGGCGCCGATTTCGGTAGTGGCGCGGTAGTCGATCATGCCCTCCTCCTGGCGGGACTGCTCGGCGAGGTCCTCGATCAGCCGATGCGTGTTGTCGATTCGTGATGCCGTCGGGTTACGGCTTGTATCGTGGTCACTCCACACTAACGGGCATTTAATTCACGGTTAAGATGGGGATTTAGCCGGCGACCGGGAGAACTGACCGAGTTGAACTGTCGGAGAACGCCTGAGGATGAAGCGGCGTGTTGATGGACGCCATGGACTCGCCGGGATTCGAACCCGGGGCCTTCCCCGTGCCAGGGGGATGATCTACCGCTGATCTACGAGCCCACAAGCGCGTCCAATTGTATCCCGGTGGCGAGTATAAACCCATCGAAGCCGCTGGACGTGGCCGTTGTGCCCGCCCTGCAGAGTAACAACGCATAAGTGCGCGAACGGCGACTCTCAGATAGGAACGGCACGGCCGCAAGTCCGACTTCGCCGTCGTTCGACGGCTTGGGATTGCGGGAGTGCTCGGTCGCAACCCGACCGACAGGCTACGCTGCGGTTCGTGACCGTTCAATCAACCAATGGCACCCGTTCAATCAACCAATGGCACGAATGCACACACGCCGTCGCGGCTCGTCCGGTTCGGATAAGCCCACGGCAGACGACCCGCCGGAATGGAGCGATATCGACGCCGACGCCATCGAGGAGCGCGTCGTTGAACTGTCCGAACAGGGGCATGACCCATCGCAGATCGGCGTGAAACTGCGCGACGAGGGCGTGCAGGGCACGCCAATCCCCGACGTGAAGGCGGCCACCGACAAGAAGGTCGGCGAGATCCTCGACGAACACGACGCGTCGCCAGATATTCCGGAGGATCTCCGGAACCTGCTGGCGCGCGCCGTGCGGCTTCGCGACCACATGGACGCGAACCCGACCGACCACCAGAACAAGCGCGCGCTCCAGAACACGGAATCGAAGATCCGTCGACTGATCGACTACTACCGCGGCGACGAACTCGACGAGGAGTTCGCGTACTCGTACGAGGTCGCCGTCGAACTCACCGAATAGATGTCCGCCGCCGGTCGCTCCGACGCGTCCGCCCCGGCCGAGAGCCTCGCGGCCGCCTGCCGAGTCGCCGACTTCGTTCGGCTGACGGCGACGGCCGACGGGGACGCCCTCGCGGCACTCGGCCAGCTGGGCGCGGCGTTGCGGGCGACCGACGTTCCGTTCCACGCCTCCGTTGCGCGCGTTCCGAATGCCACCACCAACTCCACCGCCCCTGAGGCCGACTGCACGGTCGCGTTCGGCGCCGAGGGCGCAGACGTGGCGCTGACTGACGGCCCGCTCTCGGCGACTGCCTACACGGCGGCCCGAGAGCTGGGCGTCGACCCGGACCCGTTGCTCGCGATGGCCGGTGCCGTCGCCGCTGGGTTCACGCCCGGTGGCGATACCCCGTTCTACAGCGAGGCGGAACCGCTCGTCACCCGTCAGCCGGGCGTCGCGACGCCGGTCGCCGACCCCGCGGACGGCGTGGCGCACACGACGCTCGTCCACGCGGACGTGTCCGGCGACCCCGATGCGGTGCGCGACGCGCTCGCTGCGCCGTCGCTGTCGGAAGCGTCGGACGACGAG